>CAZCEL010000017.1:0-22523 GCA_964497175.1 uncultured Bifidobacteriaceae bacterium | reverse complement strand
GTCGCCATCCTCGCTCAGCACGAACACCTTGCCGTTGTACGCCCACGGAGACGCGGTAAACGCGCCGGCCTCCGGCGAGATGCGGTGGCGGCCGTACATCTGTCTGCCAGTTCTCGCATCGTGGCACAGCAGGAAGCCGCGATCGAGCAGCGTGTAGTAGTAATCGCCTAAGACGAGGGCCGAGGTCTGATAGGTGCCGAGCGTTGGCTGGAACCACACCACGTGCTCGTTGCGGGTTTCTCCAGGCTTCAGCGAGATGTCGCCCGACGCGCCGGGCCGAACTGCGTAGACGGGCCGCACGGGCGCTCCTGGGTACCCCGAACTGATGTAGAGCAGCCCGTGCCCGGAGAACGGCGTCGGCACGACATTGCCAGTCATACCGGTCAGCTCCCAGAGCACCTTGCCATCAAGGTCGTACGATCGAACCTTTCGACGGCCGTTCGTCACGATCTCGGTCCGGCGGTCATTTCGCCAGATCGCCGGCGTCGCCCAGTTCTCCACCTCATCGCGCTGCACCCGCCAGATCTCGCGCCCGGTCTTTGCGTCGAACGAGGCGAGGAACGAATCCTTCGTGTTGTCGCTCACGACGTAGATCCTGCCGTCGTGCAGGATCGGCGACGCTGCAGGGGCGAACTCCTGCGGGCCGTTGTACGCGCCGAGCTCCCGCTTCCACAGGGGATTGCCCTCGAGATCCAGCGCCGTCAGCAGGCCGATGCTGCCGAAGTAGGCATACACGCGCTCGCCATCGGTCACGGGCGTCTCCGACGCGAAGCTGTTCTTGAGATGTCGGAGGATGGGAGGCGCGCCAATCTGCAGTTCCCGCGCCCAGCGAATCTTCCCCGTGTCGAAGTCGAGGTCGTAGACGACCCAGCGGTGATCAGCCGCCGCCTTTGTCTTGCCGAAGTCGTCGCCAGGATCGTAGAGGCCTTTGACGGGGGCCGCCTCCTTCCCGGCGCTGACCGCCGAGGTGAGAAGGACGTGGTCGCCCCAGACGACCGGCGAGCTCCAGCCCATGCCGGGAATCGGCGCCTTCCAGATCACGTTCTCCGTGTCGCTCCACTTGTCCGGCAGTACGGGATCATCGGCGGCGACGCCGGCGTTGGGACCGCGGAACTGGGGCCAGGTGTCGTTGACCGCGGTCGCCGTCAACGACAGGACTGTCAGGATTGCGGCACCACTCATGAGGACGCGCGCGGTGCTCATGCGGCTACTTTATCATCCTCCGACCGCGCCTCCAGTCTCAGCCCAGGACGACGCGAACCTGATGGACCCGAGCGTCATCGACCAGAGGGACGGCCGACGTGTCAGGCAGAGCCTTCCCGTCGACCTCGATCGAGGTCACGCCCTGGCGCAGACCGCGGCCGTTGTCCACCTCGATTCTGTAGCTGCTGGCACCGAACTGCAGGTCTGCCGTGAAGCCGCGCCAGGCGGGAGGAACGCAAGGGTCAACGGTCAGCGCACCACGCCGCACCCGCAGGCCCAGCACCCACTCCACGCACGCTTGGTACATCCAGCCGGCCGAGCCTGTGTACCAGCTCCAGCCGCCGCGTCCCGCCTGAGACGACATCGAGTAGACATCGCCCGCCATCACGTAGGGTTCGATCTCATAGCGCAGCAGGCGGCGGGGCGAGTTGGAGCGTCTGATGGGATTGAGCATCGACAGGAGCTCATCGACGGCGTTGGCGTCGCCAATCCCGGCAAAGGCCATCAGCAGCCAGACGGCGGCATGCGAATACTGGCCTCCGTTCTCACGCACGCCGGGAGGGTATTCAGCGATGTACCCCGGATCGGGTCCTTTCTGTGTAAAGGGCGGCGCACAGAGGTTCACCAGGCTCTCGTTCCGGTCGACCAGCAGACGGTGCGCCGAGTGCATGGCCTGTTCCGCACGCGTCTGGTCTGCGAGGCCCGACATGACGGCCCACGACTGTGCGATTGAATCGATCTGACACTCCGCCGACTGCGACGAGCCCAGCGGCGTTCCGTCATCGAAGTAGCCGCGGCGGTACCAGGCGCCGTCCCAGGCGTTCTCCACGGCCTGCCGGAGCCGGGCGAGATGCAGGCGCCACTCCGCCTCACGATGCCGCTCGCCTCGTTCGGCCGCGAGCCTCGAGAAGCCCTGCAGGATCGGGGCGAGGAACCAGCCGAGCCACACGCTTTCGCCCTTGCCCTCCTGTCCGACGCGATTCATGCCATCGTTCCAGTCGCCGGTGCCGAAGAGCGGAAGGCCGTGTGCACCCGTGACGAGGCTGCAGTCGATCGCGCGCGCGCAGTGTTCGTAGAGCGTGCCCGCCTGCGTACTGGTCGGAGGCTGAAAGTAATGTTCCTTCTGGTCCTCGCCGAGCGGCGGGCCATCCAGGAAGGGCACGCGCTCTTCGAGAATCGCGCTGTCGCCGGTGGTGTCGAGATACCGGAGCAGGCAGTAGGGCAGCCAGAGGCGGTCATCCGAGATGCGCGTCCGGACTCCCTTGCCCGACGGCACATGCCACCAGTGCTGCACGTCGCCCTCGACAAACTGGCGGGCGGCGGCGTGCAGCAGGTGCTGTCGTGCCAGCGCGGGCTGTGCGTGCCGCAACGCGAGGATGTCCTGCAGTTGATCGCGGAATCCAAAGGCACCGCTGGTCTGATAGAAACCGGCACGCGCCCAGAGACGGCTCGAGACCGTCTGATAGAGCAGCCAGCCGTTGATCAGGATGTCGAGGGACCGATCGGGAGTGTGGACCTGCACGGCCGCGCTGAGCCGGCGCCAGCGGCCGACGGCCTCCTCACGAATCGAGCGCAGGTCTGCCAGGCGATAACGGCGCACGAGGGACCGGGCTTCCTCCTCGGTGGCCCCCTGGCCGAAGAGCACGACCACCTGGCGCTCTTCGCCTGGTTCGAGCGTGACCAGAGTCTGCAACGCGGCGCAGGCTTGCCAAGGAGAGCCGATGCGGTTGTCGAGATCGGTCCCCGCGGCAAGAGCAGAGGGCGAGCCGAGCGATCCGTTTCGCCCCAGAAACCGGACCCGGTCTGAAGAGAACGAGGTCTGCAGGCCGAGCAGGTCCATGAAGGCAACCCTCCGGCCGACCTCCATGTTCCACGGGTTGACCGCAAAGAGAGCGCCCGTGTCCGGATCAATCTTCGTGGCCGTCTGGTTTACTGAGAGGCCCTGGGCCACCCCGAGCAGGAGTTCGGCGTAGCTGGTGACGCGGAGGCGCCGCCGGCGCTCCGATCGATTGGTCAGTCTCAAGACCGACAGTTTGACGGGATCGTCGAGCGGCACCGACTGCACCAGATCTGCATGTATACGATGGGCGTCCAGCTCATAGCGTGTGTAGCCCAGGCCATGTCGTGCCACGTAGGTCGTGTCGAGCCGGATGGGCGAGGCCGTAGCCGTCCAGACTGCGCCCGAGTCGTCGTCCCTGATGAAGACGGCTTCCGACACGGCGTCGGTCACGCGGTCGTTCGAGGCGGGCGTCAACTTGTTCTCGCGACTGTTGACCGCCCATGTGTAGCCGCCTCCGCTTTCCGAGGCGATGAAACCGAAGGCCGGGTTGGCCACGACATTCACCCACGGCGAGGGTGTCGCGGCGCCTGGCGGCAGCAGCGTGACGTACTCGCGGCCGTTGTCGCTGAAGCCGCCGCGCCCGTTGAACAGTTCCAGACCGCTCATATCGGGCGGCTTGTCGGGCAGACTGCGTCTGGTGTGCTGTGCCGCCGGTGCCGCCGGCACCTCATCGTCAGGCTGCGCGCGATGCAACTGGTCGGCCAGGCCGCCTTGGCGTGCGTAGATGATGAGCCTGGCTGAGGCGAGCAGCGAGGCGAGCGGGGCCTCTCCGACCAGCAGCGTCAGCAGCATCCGCAAGGAGCCGCCGGACTGCCGCACCGGCTCCCGCGTCAAGAGATCGCGCGCATGCCTCAGCAAGTCCTCCACTGCGGTCTGGAGCTCGTCGCCGTACGAGGGTGCCCGGTCATCGAGCACCACGAGGTCCACCGCGAAGCCCTTCATGCACCAGTAGTCGTAGGCGCGCAACGTCTGTCGCACCACGTCGATGTCGCTGATCGAATCGATGCGCACGACGACGATCGGCAGGTCGCCCGAGATGCCGAGGCTCCACAGGGCCGGCACGCCTCCGGTGACGCGATCGACGGCTTCGACGCCGGCCGAGTACGGGGGCACGGGATAGATCACGCGATTGGCCAGCTGCTGGTACAGCCCGGCTTCATCGGCAGCCACCTGGTAGTATCCGAGCTGCACCTGCGCCTGCGTCCAGGCGAGAGCGACGGCTCGCTCGAAACTGGCGGGGTCGCAGAATGTGTCTGCCAGCCGCACGGCCTGGCCGTGCTCGGCGCACACGAACGTCGTGAAGACGAGATGTGTGCTCGCGCCGGGCAGCAGCCGTACCCTCGCACGAAGGCACAGAACGGGATCGAGCACGAAGCCGGTCGTGTTGGATAGACTCCCCGGCTCAAAGACTGCGACGGGGTTGGCCGCCGAGCGGTTGCGCCCGAGGAACCGGCCCCGGTCCGTTTCCCACTGCACCTGGCCGATGAGCTCGCCATCCACAGCCAGGACATGACCCAGCCAGGGCGCCGTCTCTTCGCGACTCGACCGGCGCCGGGCGAGCAATCCGTTTCCGCCCAGCGGCTGCGTTTCGACAAACAGGTTCGAAAACGCCATGTGCCCCAGATCCGCGGCGGCGGGCGCCAGAACGACCTCCAGGTAGGAGGTGACCTCCAGCTCGCGCACATTGGAGCCGAGGTTTGTCAGCGAGACGCTGCGCAGCTCCGCGTCCTGCTCGGGCGAGACCACGACTTCGAGCCGCGACGCGACGCCGTGGTCCTGACGCTCGATGACGAGCGAGTGCTCCTGGAAGCGCACCACGTACGCCTGCGGCTCGCGGGCGACAGGTTGGTGGCCGGCCGACCACACCTCGCCGCTGTCGACGTCGCGGATATAGAAGTAGCAGCCACAATTGTCCTGCGCCGGATCGTTGCGCCAGCGGTTGACGGCCAGGTCTCGCCAACGGCTGGCGCCTGAGCCGGCGGCGCTCATCAGCACCGTGTAGCGGCCGTTCGACAGCAGGTGCGTACGCGGCGTCGCCTCGTGCGGAGTCGTGAACCGCAGTTCCTGCGGCGGCACCGGCTCCCGTACCCTGGCGCTCTCAGCCACTTCCTCGGCGCGGGGCCTCGCGACGCTCACGTCGCGCGGTGTGCGCTCCTGGAGCAGCAGGTCGCAGGCCTCGACACTCGGCTCCCGGTGAAAGCGCCGCCGCATCACGTTTTCGAGTGTGACGTTGGCGAGGGCCACGATGGTCATGCCCTGGTGATGCGCCATGAACGTGCGGACGATGATGGCGCCGCCCGGGTCCCGCACCGGTCGCGGAGTGAAGTCGACCGATTCGTAGAAGCCATACCTTCCCCGGACGCCGAGCATCTCCAGTCGCGAAAAGTTGCTGATGGCGGCGCGCGCGTCGATCATCGAGGCGAGCGCCGTCGCGTACGGCGCGACAACGAGGTGTTGACTCAATCCTCTGGCGAGACCGAGACCCGGCACGCCAAACCCCGAATACTGGTAGGTCCGTTCGAGGTCGCGGGCCGAATAGGCCGCCTCTGAAATGCCCCACGGCACGCGGCGCTGCCGGCCGTAGCTGCGTTGCCGTCGCACGATCAGCCGATAGGTCTGTCCCAGGAGACTCTCCCCTGGCGACTGCATCACCAGTGCGGGCATCAAGTACTCGAACATCGAGCCCGACCAGGAGATCAGCGCAGCGCCGCGGTCGACAGGCGTCAGCGGCCGCCCGAGGTGAAACCAGTGGGTCCATGGCACCTGGCCCCTGGCGATCGCCAGGTAGCTGGCCAGCCGCGCCTCGGACGCGAGCAGGTCGTAGTAGCTGGCGTCCAGGACCCCCTCCGACGCCCGGTACCCGATCGAGAGGAGGCCCCGCGTCTCGTCATAGAGGAAGCTGAAATCCATCGCCTCGAACAGGCCGCGAGCCGTCTGCGCGAGAGACTCAAGAGCTGCCGCCAGGCTTTCGCAGGCGTCGGCGGACGCCCTCAGGTGACGGCACAGGAGGGTCAATTCGTCGCGCTCATCGGGCGCCTCACCGGCCATCGGGTCGAGCGGGGCCGGACGCCGTTCCAGCTCGGCCGCCGCCTGCCGATAGCGCGTCGGCGCCTCGGCGAGGCTCGGCATGTCGAGCAGGAGACCGTCGATCACTGTCGCTGCCGCTGGAGTGTGTGGCGCGCCGGCGAGCGCCCACGGCGCCAGCGTGCCGACATCGGCCATGAGGCTCTCGAGGTCACGCGACAGGGCGACCACCCAGTCGTCGGCGTCGATGGGTGGACGTGTCTGTTCCAAGTCGGCCGCGATCTCTCTCAAGCCGGCCAACGTCTGCGCGAGCGCGTGCGACTCGACCGGCCGCTGACGCGACAGGACGACCTCATGCATCCGAGCCAGAGCCGGTGGCGGGCGCCCTTCGGTCGCAGCGCACAGCGCCAGCCAGCTGTCGTCCAGCCCTTCGATCGCACGTGAGAAGTCGACAGCGGGACCCTCGATCAGTTCCTGGCACGCCCGGGACACGACCAGCAGGTTGCTGGCAAGGTTGCCACTGTCAACGCTGGACACGTATCGCGGCTCCAACGGACGCAGATCGTCGGTGGCATACCAGTTGAAAAAATGGCCGCGAAACGTCTCCAGCCGCTTCAGTGTGGCGAAGGTCTCCTGCAGCCGGCGCACGAGGTCGGTCGTGCCCAGCCACCCGAAGTCGCGGGCGGCCACGGCCGACATCAAGTAGAGGCCGATGTTGGACGGCGAGGTGCGGCGCGCGAGAACCGGCTCGGGGTCCTCCTGGAAGTTGTCCGGTGGCAGCCAGTTGTCCTCGCGCCGAACGAAGGCCTCGAAGTAGCGCCAGGTTTGACGGGCGATCCTGCGCAGCGTCCGGCGGTCGCTGTCATCGAGCGGCATCTCCGCCTTGCGGCGCGGGATGCTGCTGAACCAGGCGACTGGCGACGCCAGGAGCCACAGGCCGAGAAACGGTGCGGTCCGCTGTTCGGCATTCGCGAGAAGTGCCAGGATCGAAATCCCCAGAGTCATCAAGAGCGCGACGCGCATTTTCCATGTGACAAACAGCACGCCGCCGCGAAGCGAGCGGCCGGCCTGAGCGGCGGCCACCCACTCGAGCAGCCCACGCTTGCTGATTGCGAGGCGGTACATGGCCCTGACGGCCGCATCGGCCTGCAGCCAGGCCTGGTGCGGCAGGAACACGAGGGTGAGCAGCACGCGCGTCAGACCCTGCGCCAGATCGTCAACCGTCGCCAGGACGTGCGCGCGCTTGGAGACATCGCGACGCTTCGGCAGCAGGCCCAACGCCACCGGCATGACCGCGGGGACAACCAACGTCACGAGCACGAAGGCTGTCCAGATGCGGCCGACCGATCCGGCCTGCAGCCCCGCGGCGACGAAGGTGAGGAACGTGGCCGGCTGGGTGACGCTCCTGCGGAGATTGTCGAGCATCTTCCATCGGCCGATGAGAGGAATGCGCGTCGGCCGGTCTTCCGGGCCGGCCTTCCCACGCAGTATCCAGGGAAGGAGCTGGAAGTCGCCCCGCGTCCAGCGGTGCTGACGAGCCGCGGCGATGAGGTAGCCGGGCGGGTACTCCTCGAAGAGCTCGATGTCAGTGACCAGGCCGGCGCGCGCGAAGGTGCCCTCGAAGAGGTCGTGGCTGAGCACGCGGTTGTCGGGCACTTTGCCCGTGAGCGCCGCCTCGAACGCATCAAGATCGTAGATGCCCTTGCCCGTGTACGAGCCCTCGCCGTACAGGTCCTGATAGACATCCGACACTGCAGCCGCGTACGGATCGACTCCGCGCGGCCCCGCATACGTGCGTTGGAACAGCGACGCCTCGTGGTCTGTCGGCAGCGAGAGGGTGACACGCGGCTGTAGCACCCCGTAGCCCTCGGTCACCAGGCCCGCATCCGCGTCGTAGACGGCCCGGTTCAGCGGATGCGTCATCGTTCCAACCAGGCGTCTCACGGCTCCAAGGGGCAGACGGGTGTCCGCGTCGAGCGTCACCACGAAGCGGACATTCTCGGGCAGGCCGGTGGCCCGATCACCGAAGAACGTGGTTCTGGTGTCGCCTCTGAGCAGCCGGTTGAGCTCGTGCAGCTTGCCTCGCTTGCGTTCCCAGCCCATCCAGCATCGCTCTGAGGGATTCCAGACACGTCGACGGTGCAGCAGGAAGAAGCGCTGCCGCGTGCCCGCGGCAGGGCCGTGCCGCTCGTTCAGCCGCCCGATTGCCTCGCGCGCGCGGGCCAGCAAGGCGTCGTCCTCGGGCAGGACCTCCGCCTCAGCATCGGTGAAGTCTGACAGGAGAGCAAAGAACAGATTCTCGTCGGGGTTCGACAGGTAATGAATCTCGAGCTGCGACACCTGGCTCTCGATCTGACCGAGCCCCGTCAACAGCGTGGGGATCACGACAAACGTGCGATCGTCCGGAGCAATGCCTCGGGCAAGCTCCATCTTGGGGAAGAGCCGCGGCTTGACGATGGCTGTAGCGAGGCGGTTCACGAGGGCGGCAGCGAGCTCGGAGGCGGGAAACCAGGCCAGCAGCGTCATGCCGGCAATGACCCACGCGTCCAGCCGTCCGAGCGATAGGGATATCGGAACGGCCACCGCCAGGATGGTGACGAGCAGCAGCGCAGCGGCGTAACCGGGACCGCCGAGCGCAACGAACGCACGAAGCAGGCGGCGCACCCGCGGCACGTGCGCTTCGATCGCTTGCTCCAGCCGCACCCGCCCGTCTGCCAGCAGATAATAGCCCGGCTCCCCACGCCGCCCGCGTCCCTCTCCGGCGAGCCTCACGGCGGTGCGAGCCACCTGCAGCTCGCTGCAGCCCGCCCAGCGAGCGACCTCCTCGACGGCGTGGCGGTACTGGTCGCGCGTGGGGAAGTCCATGTCGCGGAACGTCGAGCCGTCGTGCAGGATGCGGTCCACGAGACTCACACTCTCGACGAGATCCCTCCAGTCGTAGCTGGTGAGCAGACGCATGCTGGTGATGATGTTGCGCACCGACACGTTCATCGCCGCCTGGCGTGAATGCTCGAGCGCCACGAGCTCCTCGCCGGTCAGGTGCTCGCGCGACAGCGCCTCGCGCAGCCAGTTGCGCGCGTGGTCGGCGACCGGGCCCTGCTCGCGAAGGCGCTGGAACAGATGCACGGCGAAGTACATCGAGAGCTGCGCCTGTTCGAGCCTGGCGGTCAGGTCGGCCGCCTCGACGCGCGGTCTGCCGAGGCCGAGGACCTGGTCGGCGATCTCGTCCGCCTCGCGACGCCCCTGCCGGGCGCGGATGATGCGCTCGGCCGACTGGCGGAGGTTTTCGATGAGGAGGATACGGAGCGTAATCGCCGTCGCCCAGAGCTCGCCGAGCGTCAGAGGCTGATGCTCCTGGTAGGCTTCGATGTAGTTGCGGAAGGCATCCGGATCGAACCGGCTGTCGGTGTGGTGTACGAACCTCGCCACCACGCGGTACACACGTGGCAGGCCGCGCCACTCGCCACGGACGACCTTGGGCAGCTGACGGTAGAAGCTCCGCGGCAGATCCTCCCAGACTTCCCGGATCTGGTCGGTGACGATGTGGTAGTTGTCGAGCAGCCACTCCGCGGCCGGCGTGATCGCCTGCTCGGCGGTCACGGCGTCTGCCAGTTGACGGTAGGAGACCTCCAGCACCCGCTCGCTGTCGTCCAGCCGCCGCAGGAGCCGGGCGCCTCCGCGCCTGGGAACGGCGTCAGGATCGAGCCGCGCCAGTTCGCGCGCCAGCTCTGCCAGTCGCTCCGGGCCGTAGATTTCGCCCTGAATCGGCTCGTCGACGAATGGCTGCGGGCCCCTCAGAAGTCCTTCCTCAGGTCCATCCCGGTGTACAGCCCCGCGACTTCATCGAGATACCCGTTGAACATCAGCGTCCGGCGCTTGAGGAACTCGCCAATCCGGCGTTCGGTCGCCTGGCTCCACCTGGGATGATCGACCGTCGGATTGACGTTCGAGTAGAAGCCATACGAGCGCGGATCGACCTGCTGATAAGTGCCCACCGGGCGGTCTTCGGCAAACACAATCCGTACGATCGACTTGATGCTCTTGAACCCGTACTTCCACGGAACGACGAGGCGGATGGGCGCGCCGTCCTGGTGAGGCAGGACCTCGTCGTAGAGACCGACTGCCAGGATCGTCAGCGGGTGCATGGCCTCGTCCATTCGCAGCCCTTCTTTGTACGGCCAATCGAAGGGGAGCCGACGACTGAGCGGCATCCGCTGCGCGTCGTAGTGGCTGGCAAACGACACGAATCTCGCGCGGGCGGAGGGCTCGCATCGCCTGATGAAGCTCGCCAGCGGAAATCCGACCCATGGGATGACCATCGACCACCCTTCGACGCAGCGATGGCGGTAGATGCGCTCTTCGAGCGCCTCTCCCCTGACCACTTCCTCGATCGGATAGGTTCCGGGCCTCCCGCAGGCGCCCTCGACGGTGATCGCCCATGGACTCGTCACGAGGTTCGCCGGCGCGAGCTGGGACGGGAGATCCTTGTTGTCGCTGCCGGCGAACTCATAGAAGTTGTTGTACGACGTGATCTGGTCCCACGACGTCGGGCGATCCGCCGCGATGAAACGGCTTCGGCGGATACCATCGAGCTTCGCGCCTCGACGAGCTGGACGGCCGGCGGCACGGGCACCGGGGGCGCCAATCATCGCCCCGCCCACCGAGACCGCCGCCGCGCGGACGAACTCGCGCCGGTTCATATAGACCGTCCTGGCCGTGATCTCCGAGCGGCGGCTCCTGGGCGTCCGGGCGATCAGCATGCGGGACTCCAGCCTACTGGGTCCGATGAAGCATCAGCAGCCGGGCGCGTTCTCCAGGTGTCAACGGGAAGAACACCGGCGAGTCGGATCGGTACAGCAGCCGCTCGCACGGACCGCACATGAGCGTGGGCGTGTTGCCGTTGTGCTCCAGCCCGAGGGTGTGCCCGAGCTCGTGCGCAATCACGTTCCGGGCGATGTTGGGATGGTTCAGCGGCGCTTCGCTGTCGGTCGAGATGCCGACGAAGAAACGCTCGGATCCAATCGGCCAGGCGAACGAGAAGATCAGCTGCCGGGAAAAGAACACCACAGTGTCCCCCTCGATGCCGAGCAGTTCCGATGGGGGCGGCGGCCCCCCGGCCTTGGGCACCGTCCGTCCGGCCAGCTGCCAGATTTGGCGCGTGAACGTTTCCAGGCGGCGGCTGATAGGCGGAGCCACCAGCACACCGGCTTCGACCAGCCTCCGCCCAAGCCCGAGATCGGTCAAGGTGGTGTTCCAGAACGCGATGGCCTCACGAGCGCCGGCAAATCGCGCATCCGACTCGCTCGGCGTGACAATCACGACCCGGCGGTCGCCCGGCTCCTGACCGGAGGACGCCGAGGGGACCACCAAGGCGGCCGTGAGAACCGTCAACAGGAATCGTGCGCGCGTAGCAGCCTCCGCGCTATTCTATCGTGGCGCGCGAACGAGTCGGTGAGCGCCCTCGCCGAATGGAGGACAGGATGCGAAGGAATCTGCTGCCCATTCTCATGTCGCTTGGCGTGGTGAGCTCGCTTGCAGCACCTGGGACTGCCGGGCAGGGCTCGGCAAACCGTCCCGGGGCGGCCAGGGCGTCGTCCGGATCGGTGAGCGGGCGTTTTGCGGGTACCTGGAAGCTCGTCCGCGTCGAGCAGCGCAACGCGAAGGGCGAGGTCATTCCGCCGCCGACGGCCGCGCAGAACCGGCTTGGTTACATCGTCTACGACCCCGCTGGCTACATGGCGGTGTCGATCATGCCCGTCGGCCGCAAGAAATACGCGGACGCGCAACCGACCGATCAGGAAGCGCTGGCGACGCTCACCGGGTATACGGCGTACTACGGCACGTTCAGCGTGAACGAGGCCGAAGGATTCGTCACCCATCGGCTGCAGGGCAGCGTGAACCCGGGCATGGCGACCGACCAGAAGCGCTTTTTCGAGCTCTCCGGCAGTCGCCTGACCCTCAAGCCGCCGCCGGCGGCCAACGGCAATCAGGCGCGGCTGACCTGGGAGCGCATGCCGGATCTCGAGAATCCAACCTCTGAACAGCGGCGCTTCTTCGGTTTCTGGAAGCTCATCTCCAACGAGCGGCACAACGACCGGGGCGAACTGCTGGCGTCCAATCCCGGCCAGTCGGGCTACATCATCTACACGCGCGCGGGTTTCATGATGGTCCACATGATCCAGCCCAACCGGACGCCATACGGGGCTGCGCAGCCGACGCCGGCCGAGGCCCGGCAGGCGCTCCGCACATACACGAACTACTTCGGTCCCTTCTACGTCCACGAGGCGGACGCTTACGTCGTCCACGATCAGGTCGGGAGCCTGGGTGTGGGTCGCATCGGACCGAGCCCGCAGCAGCGCTTCTATCGTTTTTCGGGGAACCGTCTGCTGCTGCAGCCTCCGCCGACGTTCACACCGGGGGCCCCGACCGTGCAGGGGACGATCACGTGGGAGCGCGTCGACGGCGCGGGCCCGACCCAGTAGACGCGGAAAGGACGCGCGCTACCGCGAGCTGACGGAGCGACAGCGTCGGTCAGGTGAACGCACGCTTGTCCACAAACGTGCGGTGCCAGAGCTCAAACACCGTGAGGTTCCAGAGCTGGTGGTGCCACTTGCGCCGGCCGGCGAGATGCTCGGCCAGCAGGCGATCGACGAACCTCTGATCGAAGTATCCGCGCTGCCGGAACGCCTGGCTCCCCAGCAGCTCGGTCACGAAGTCGCGCAAGTCGTGCCGGAACCAATCATCGAGCGGTACGCCAAAGCCCCGCTTCGGCCGGTTCAGGATCTCGGCCGGCAGCAGAGACCGGACGGCCCGCTTGAGGATGCGTTTCGTCGACAGCCCCTTCAGCTTCAACTGTGAAGGCAGGCTCGCGGCGAACTCCATGAGCTCGTGATCGAGAAACGGCGACCGCGCCTCGAGGGCATGGGCCATCGTGGCGATGTCGATCTTGACGAGCAGGTCGTCGGGCAGGTACGTGTTCACGTCCACGTCCATGGTGGCGTCCACGAAATCGAGGGCATCCGACGCCGCGTAGGCCCGTTCGAAGAGCGCCATGGGGTCGGCCGCGGCGGAGGCCCGTCGGAAGTCAGCCGAGTACAGCTCGCGCGTGAGATGAGGCGGGAAGGGCATCATCATCCGCCCGTACCTTCGCATCGGCGTTTCGGGCAGCATGTCGAAGAACCGCTTCATCCGCGACCATGCGCGGGAGCGAGGGACATGCGGCAGCGTCCGTGCAGCCGCGGCCACCGGCTGGCCGAACATTCCGGGCAGACGGTCGTACCAGCCTGCGAGCTCGTTCGCGAGGTAGCGGTCGTAGCCCGCGAAGCTCTCGTCGCCTGCGTCACCCGTGAGGGCCACTGTGACCGACTGTCGAGCAAGCTCGGCCAGATAGAACGTTGGAATCGCGGAGGAGTCGCCGAAGGGCTCGTTGTAATGCCAGATCAGCTTCGGCAGGATGGCGATCGCGTCGGGACGAACCATGAATTCGTGGTGGTCGGTGCCGTAGCGGTCGGCAACCATGCGCGCGAATCGCAGCTCGTTGTAGGCCTCTTCGACGAATCCAATGGAGAACGTCTTGACGCGCCCGGCACCGCTCTCGGCCATGAGCGCGACGATGCTGCCCGAGTCGACACCGCCGCTCAGAAAGGCGCCGAGCGGCACGTCGCTGACGAGCCGGGACCGCGTGGCGGCCCGAAGCTTCAGCAGCAGCTCCTCGGCGGCCTCCTCAGCCGTACAGGACTGCTTGTTCGCGTACTGCAGGCGCCAATAGCGATCGATCGTAATGCCCTCTGAAGTCGCCACCAGGTAGTGGCCCGGCGGGATCCGCTGCAATCCGGCGAAAGCGGATAGCGGCGTCGGCACATACTGCAGGGACAGGTAGTACGACAACGCCACGGGATCGGGGCGTACCTGAAACCCCGTATCTGCGAGAAGCGCCTTCGGTTCTGAGGCGAAGGCGATGCCGTCGGTGTCAAGCCAGTAGTAAAGGGGCTTCTTGCCGACTCGGTCCCGCGCCGCGAACAGCGTGCGTGCCGGGCCATCCCAGATCACGAACGCGAACATGCCCTTGAGATGCGCCACGCATGAGGTGCCCCACTGACGATAGGCGGCGAGGATGACCTCGGTGTCGCTGTGGGAACCGAACCGATGCCCCTGGCCTTCCAGAACGGCGCGCAAGGTCTGAAAGTTGTAAATCTCGCCGTTGAAGACGATCCAGATCTGGCCGTCGAGCGACATCGGTTGGTGGCCCGCCTCGGTAAGATCGATGACGGCCAGGCGCCGGTGGCCAAGACCCACCGCCCCGTCGACAAACACGCCGGCGCCGTCCGGTCCGCGGTGGGCCAGCAGGTCGGTCATACGGCCGATCATCGCGCGATCGACGGGTGCCTCGGAGCGGAAGTTGAACCGACCGGCGATGCCACACATGGGAAGCCAGCGGCATTATAGGGCGCGACCTGCGATAGACTTCCGCGCATGATTCTCCCGGCGGTTCTCGCCGGCCTAATCAGCGTCGGGCTCGTCGCCCGAGATGCCCTCAGACGCCCCGGCGATGGATTTACCTTGGCGCGCATCTTCGTCGGGGGAGCGTGGGGCCTGACGTGGCTCACCTATGGCCTGAACCTGACCCGCTTCCCTGCGCCCGACACGGGTGCGCTGGTTCTGTTCGCGGTGGGGTGGGCAGGAAGCTGGTTGCTCCTGCCCGCGCCGCCGGTCGAAGCTCCCGAGCGCTCGCCAGAGGTGCCTGGTCGCTGGTCGCGTTGGCTGGCGATCGGCCTGTTTAGTCTCGGCGTCATCGTGATTGCCCGCGACACCTACTTCGTGGTGAGCCGGATCGCCGAGTTTGGATGGCCGATCGGCCTCAAGGTTCACCGGCTCGATCGTGGCATCAGCGAGGGGGCGTTCTCGCTCCCGGGCTATGAAACGATGCGCGCGATCGTGCAAGTCTCTGGCGTACTCGGGTCCGCGCGCTGGATCATCAGCCGCAAGGGGTTCGACCTGGGGCTGGCCGTGCTCGGGTTGCTCGCCGTGTTCTTTTCCACGGGCCGCTGGGAAGTCGTCAACTATGCCGTCTGGGTCTTCCTCGTGTGGGCGGTCCTGCAACCGCATCCTTCACGCTATCGCTGGTACGTGCGTCAAGCCGTGTTCGTGGTCGTCGTCGGCGTGTTCTTCGTCCTGCACGGCGAGATGTTCGGCAAGAACGAACACGCCGCTGGACTGGCCGCGCTGCCGGTCCAGGAGAGGATTGCGGCGGCCGGTCCGGTGACGCGGAGCGAAGTAACGTCGCCGGCGCCTGCCGCAGCGCCGGTCCCGGCGGTCACGCCTGCGCCCGCGCCCGCGCCCGATGCGTCACCGCGTGTTGCGGCGCCAGAGGCCCGGGGCAGGTGCGAGCGATGGATCGCGGGACTGGACGGGGCGAACGAGCGGTTTCGCGTCTTTCCATCGGCCGTGCTCGCGCTGCTGCTGTACATCACCGGCCCCCCGGCGGTGCTCGATCGCGCGCTCTGCGAGGGACCGACCGAGATTCGCCAGGTCATCTTCTACTGGCCGTTCAAGATCGCCCGGCTCGTGGGCCTTCGGTCGCCGGAGACGACGCTGGCCGTGGACCCGTTTGTCGACGTGGGCGTTCCCTTCAACAACTACTCGGTGATCTACCCGTTCGTGAACGAGATCGGCCCGTGGCTCGGGCCGCTCGCCTGGATCGGCCTGGCGCTCGGATTGCGCTGGTTCAGTCGCACGTGCTCGCGCCAGGCCCACACCGACTGGATCGTGGCCGCGGTCGCCCCGATGTCGATGGCCATTCGGACGCCGTGGACGAACACCTACTTCGACGGCACCCTGCTGATCTGGATCGCTGTCGCAGCGGCGAGCTACTGGGCCAGCGACCGCGATGCGCGCCGGGCCCGGGTCGGCCCCGCGTGAGAGTGCTCGCCCTTACAAGGTACGGTCCGCTTGCGGCCAGCAGTCGCATACGCTGCTACCAGTACCTCGACCGGCTGCGGCAAACCGGAATCGAGGTGAAGACGGCCGAACTGCTTGGCGACGAGTACGTTCATGGACTGTCCGCCGGCCGCCGTGTGGCCTGGTGGACCCTGGCACAGTGGTACCTGCGGCGGCTCGGCGAGCTGCTGCGCAGCGGACAGTACGACCTGCTCTGGATCGCCCACGAGGTGTTTCCGGGGCTACCGGCCACGGCCGAGCGCCTGCTCGCCCGAATCGGTCCGCCCTACATCGTCGAGAGCGACGATGCCGTGTTCCATCGCTATGATCTGCAGCGCCGGTCGCTTGGCCGGCTGTGCCTGGGGCGAAAGATCGATGTCGTGATGGCGCACGCCGCGATGGTGATCGCGGGCAATGACTATCTGGCGGAGCGTGCGAGGTCTGCCGGAGCGCGCCGTGTCACGATTGTACCCTCGGTGGTCGACCTGGTCAGGTATCCACGCCGACCCACAGGTAGCGGAGCGTTTACCATTGGCTGGATCGGCTCGCCGACCACGGCCAACTATCTCAAGCAAATCAGCAGTGTCCTCCGGTCGCAGCGTGAGCGAGGCGCGCGGTTGGTCGCCATCGGTGCCGGGTCCTCGGCAGGCGATCTCGGGTTCGAATACAGGAGGTGGGCGGAGGCGACTGAAGCCGCCGACATCGCCGCGTTCGATGTGGGGATCATGCCGCTCAGCGACGGCCCATGGGAGCGGGGCAAATGCGGCTACAAGATCATCCAGTACATGGCGTCGGCCCGGCCGGTTGTCGCGTCGCCTGTTGGCGCGAATCGATCGATCGTCGATCACGGCGTCACCGGGTTTCTCGCTGAGACCGACGCGGAGTGGGCGGCGGCGTTGTCGGCGCTGGCCGCCAGTCCAGACCTCCGCCGCCGCATGGGTGAAGCGGGCCGTCGTGTCGTGGCCGAACGCTACTGTCTCGACGTCACGGCGCCGACGCTCGCGCGGCTGCTTCGCGAGGCCGCGCGCGTGGGCTCGTAAGCTCGGCCTTCCACCGCTGTCGAGTGTCCGGATGGCATCGTGTCACCCGTGGTCCGCGCGGGCGGGATCCAATCCTACCGGCTGGCGCCAGGACCGCGGCGCGGCCGCAAAGAGCAGGCCCGCATCCACGCCCACGCGCAGTGTCCAGGCGGCCGCCGCCCCCTCAACGCCGTAGCTGCGTGTCATCACCCAGATCACCACGACGTAGATCGGCAGCTCGATGAGCTGCAAGAGCGCGGTCAGGCGGACACGGCCGGTAGCTTGAAGCAGCGCAAATGGCGCCGCCGCCAGGCCGTTCAGCAGCGTGCCCACCGCCACCCAGCGGGCGATCCCGGAGGCGTGTTCGGCGAATGAGGGGCCCAGCCACAGCGCGAGGGCCTGCGGCGCAAGAACGATGAGGACCGCCGTCACAGGGAACAGTGCCAGAAAGATCGCGGCACCGGTTCGTAGAAACACGGGCCGTACACGCGCGCGGTCGCGCGACCAGAGATGCGTCAGTGTCGGGAAGGCGGTCGTGCTGACGGCGGCCGAGATCACCTGCAGCTTGCCGATGAGTTCCTGCGGCGTGGTGTAGTAGGCCACCATCGTGAGTGGCGCGAGGGCGCCTACCATGAACCGGTCGAGATACAGCATCGCTGCCCCCGCCACGTTCGCGACGGTCATCCAGAGCCCGGTGGCCACCAGCTCGCGAGCCGCGTCCACTCGCCATCGTGTCACGCGACGCAGCGCGGGATGCCACGCGAGCACCAGGGCGACCGAGCCGGCTGCGCCCAGCACGCGCGCGGCGGCGAGCACGAGGATCGCAGGCACGACCGATGGGCTGTAGAGCGCGGCGACAGCCGGTCCGACGTAGCTTGCAAAGGCCACCGGCGCCTGAATCACGTTGGTGAGATCAAAGCGGCGCTGGCCCTCGAGAACTCCGCGTACGCCGGAGGCGACAGCCACGCACGGCAGCGACGCGGCCAGCGCCCAGAGCGCCACGAGGGCCTCGCCGGGTTCGGTCGGACCGGCCGCGACGATGTGCGGCGCCAGCCACGGCGTACCGATCGCAAGGGCCACCGCCCCGAGGCCGCCGAGCCCGCCGAGCGACCACCATGTCGTCCATACGAGCGCCGCCAGGTCGCTGCTGTTGGCCTCTCGCTGACTGGCCACTGCGTGAGTCAGCGTCCGCCTGAAGCCGAGGTCAAAGATGCTCAGGTACCCGATCGCCGCCCACGCCAGCGTGAGGATGCCAAGCTGCGCGGTGCCGAGTCGCGACTGGATGATCGGGATGGCAACGAGGGCTCCAAGAGACGGCGCAAGCTGACCGGCCAGGTTGAACAGCACTCCCCGTCTCATGGAGGTGATGGCAACCAAGCGGGGCCCCTTCGTCGCGATCGACTGGCAGAGTGGATTCAGCGGGAACGATCAGCCGACCTGGCGGGTCGCGGGGCGCAGTTCGACAGGCTCACGGCCTCGCAGCTCGACAGGCTCACGGCCCTGCTGGCTCGACCCAATCAGGGACCGATGGTTCCGCGGCTTCAACCGATGCCTCACGAACGATGACGCGGTAGGCCGTGCGTCGCGGCGACTCCTTCTTCCAGAGCGAGCTCGGCAGGACCATCATGACACCGACGAGTCCCGCGCACGTGATCCGACCAGGCTTCATGCGTTCTTTCTCCACACACCTGTCACGAACTTCCTGCCGAGCGAGGCCTGCCAGCTGGGGTGAGCCTGCTGAGGAGGGCGGCGAGTGACGGTTGAGAATACTTGAACTCATGACGACAGACAAGATAGGCACGGCGGCTTGTGGCCTGCCGTCGGACGCGTCTTGCGGGCCCTCGACGTCCGCGCGATTGACGACGAGACAGGCCGCCCGGTTCAAGAGTGAGTACCGGAGCGAACAGGCGCAGCCCTTGATCTCACGAGTGCCAGGATGTAAAGTTTCGTAAATTCCTCGCGACCCAGCCGACGGAGGCCCATACGCGTTCCCGTCCTCTTGCGTGGTGTCGTTCCCCCTTCCAGGAGGTCCTATGGCTATCAGTTCCCGGTGTTCCCGCGCGGATCGGCTCCCTGTCGCGGCGTGCGCACTGCTGCTGGCTGGAGTGTTGAGCAGTGGATGCTCCGAGCAGGGATCGGCGAGGTCGCCAGACTCGGCGCCGCTCTTCATCGAGACCGCCCAGACGAGCATCGTGGTCGAGAATCGGGCGGGGCTGCCGCTGACGGATGTCACCATCACGGTGCAGCCGTATGGCCCGCTGCAGTTTTCCACGATGATCGGACGGATCGAGAACACCGAGAAGCGTACGATCCCGTTCAACGTGTTTCGGAGCCGGGACGGCGCAACCTTCAACGCGCGGTTCCACAAACCCAAGGCCGTGCGTGTCACGGGCCGCGACACGGTGGGCAAGACGTACGAGATCGAGATCCCCTGGAGCTAGCGGGGCGCCTGCGTCCACCGGCGGTGCGACGGCCCCTCCCGACCGCGCTTCTGACCGGCGTGCTCCGGATACACCGACGCGATGTAGATGTCGCCGGTCCCCTCGTCGAGCGCCACCTGGTGGACGTAGATGGCGGCGTTCACGATCGTGTTCACGACCGTGTCGGTCGCCGCGTCCACGATCAGCAGATTCTGCGCGCCTCGCGCCCCCGCTTCGCTCGCGAAGATGCGAGTGCCGTACGCGGTGACGCTCAGCGGGGACTTGACCACCGGCCACACGCCCACGTATCTCCCGTCCTGCGTGTAGATGTCGACGCGGCTCGTGCAGCCCGGAATTCGTGCCAACCGCTCCGGCGCGATCTGGCCGGGCGCCGTGACGTACGGATGCAAGGCCCCGCCGCAGAGGTTCGCCACCAGAAGTCGTCCGCGCGAATCGAGGGCAGTCGAGTGCACCGTCCCGAACTGGCCCGGCGCAGCCCCCCAGGTGCCGACCGACTTCAGGAACTTTCCGTCCTTGCTGAACCAGACGAGCCTGGAGTTCCAGTAGCCGTCCGAGACGACCACGTCACCGTTGGGGAGAAAGGCCACGCCGGTAGGTCCGTTGAACGTATCGGGACCGTTTCCCCACTTGCCATGCTGGCCGAGCGTAAAGATCGTCGTCCCGTCAGCGCGCAGCTTTTTCACCTGATGCCCGTCCCGGTCGACAGCCCAGATGTGGCCCTCGTGATCGATGTGCAGCGTGTGCGCCCCGATGAAGGCTTCGCCGGCGGCCCACTTCCCGAGGTACTTGCCGCCCCGATCGAACAGCGACACGCTGGCCTTGCCCTTGTAGCGCGTCATGGCCAGCGGATGACCGGCCCAATGGTCCCTGTCGCGGGTGAACAGATACACGATGCCCTTCGCATCGACCGCGACGCCTGAGCCCATCTCGAAGTCCATCGCCGGCGGGTACTGCGGCCAGTTCCCGACCAGCCGGTAAGGCGCATCCCCGGCTCCTCGCACGACGCTCCGCGAAACAGTCAGCACCGCGACCGCGATCGCGAGAGCGATGAGCGTCGCGACGCTTCGGCTTCGACCGCGCAACATCTGTGCCTCCTCTCGGCTCCACCAGCGGGAATCGGAAGATGAGTTGCCTCTGATTATCGCTCAGCGTCGTGCGCAGCAGGTGACGTTGTTCCTGCCCGACGAATTCACATGACGTCCGCGTGCACGCTGCGGCTGCGGCCGGGGAGGGCTCTGGCCGTCCTTACCGTGGCGATGTTCGGGACAGAAACCTGGACGAAGACAAGGCCGTCGGTCGGTCCGGCCATGGCCGGGTCGATGCTCTACAATCCCCGACAGACGGCTGCCCTCTGACGATGCACCCGGTCGACCTCGGCGAGAGAAAGGCGGACAAGTGGGTGCTCCGTGTCGTGGCCGTCTGCCTGATGGCGATGAGCCTGCTCCTGCTCGCTCTGGCCGTACGTCCCGTGTTTCCGGTCGATGACGCGTTTATTTCGTTCCGTTATGCGCTGAACTGGATCCGCGGTCTCGGGCTCGTGTTTACCGAGGGCGAGCGTGTCGAAGGGTATTCAAACTTTCTCTGGGTGCTGCTCGTGGGTGCGGGAGCTCGAGTCGGAGTGACACCGCCGCTGGCGGCGCGGCTGTTCTCGATGACCTGCCTCTTGACGATGCTGGCCTTGCTCGCTTGCCGGCATGGGTCGAGAGGGCGGGGCCCCGGCGCGTTCGGGGCCGCTGCCGCGACGGTTGTGGCACTGAGCCCTCATACGACGCTGAACGTGCTCTCGGGGCTGGAAGCGCCGCTGGTTGCGCTGCTCTTGCTCGGGTCGCTCCTCGCGCTCGACGCGGAACGGGTCTGGCTGGCTTCGTGCCTGCTCCTGTTGCTGGCGTTGACGAGGCCCGAGGGAGTCGTGCTCGGAACCGTCATCCTCCTGGCCGCCTTCCTGTCCAGGCCTGCCGGTACCCGACAGACCGCCGTCACGGCGTTCGTGGCCGGCTTCCTCATTCCATTCGCTGTCTATTCAGCCTGGAGGTGGGGCTACTACGGCAGTCTCATACCGAATTCCATCGCGGCAAAGAGCGGCATGGACACCTGGGAGATCCTCCGGCGCAGCGCGGGCTACGAACTCGCGTTCCTGAAGACGTACGTTCCGATCGGCGGTCTGTCGCTGGCCGGCATTGCGCTGGCCTTGAAGGGGCAGCGCTCTCGGCGCTTGATTGTTCCGTGTATCGGCGCACTCGCGACGCTGTCTGTACTGAACTTCTACATTGGTGCCGGGGACCCGTACGTCTTCTTCCGACGTTATCTCTATCCCTCCCTTCCGGTCTTGGCGCTCGTCACCGCCGCTGCCGCCGAACACCTCGCCCACTGGGGCGACACACGAAGTCGGCACCGGCTGCTGCTGCGGGTGGCGGCGATCGCCGTGTTCGGGGTTCAGCTCGTGGTCCTGGCGAGCGGGCTTGGCAGGCTGATTCAGCTTGACGGGCAGTCGGTCGTCCGTCGGGCGGTCCACGGTTTCGGCCAGCTCTTCTCGCAGGACCGCGCGCCGCATCGGACCGGAGACACCGCCGAGGAGCTGAACCTCCACTACCTGGCAGATTGGCTCCGCCGGCGTGCGTCTGTTGAGCAGGTGCTGGCGACAAGCGAGGTGGGGATTGCGCCGTATTATTCCGGGCTCCGCGTCATCGACACCTTCGGGCTGGTGACCGCACACGTCGGCCAACTGGCCGGTCCGCCTGGAGGAAAGTCGGATCCTGATTTCGTGTTCGGGAGGCGCCCGGACTACATAGCGGTGAAAGTCTATCCCGGATGCCTCTGCGGGGGAATCCCCGCGGAAAGCGCGATCCTGACCGACTGGCGCCTTCAGCGGGACTACGACTTTGCGCGTGCGTTCCCGGCACTGGACGCGGTGCTCCTGGTGTTCGCACGGAGAAGGGAGCCGCGGTTCACGGTTGCCTACGATCTGGGCGCCCTCTTCCAACCGGACAACGTCGTGTTCGTGAACCGCGAGACTGGTGACGAGAGACGCGACCTGTCTCTTATACACATCTCCGAGCCCAC
>CAZCEL010000016.1:19909-22722 GCA_964497175.1 uncultured Bifidobacteriaceae bacterium | reverse complement strand
CAGCTCAAGAATCAGAGCCAGGCGTTCTTCCAGATCAGCGGCGCCGGCCACGAGGCCGTGCTCGTGGCGGCGGGCATGCACCTCAGGCCCGGCTACGACTGGTTCCATGCGTATTACCGCGATCGGGCCCTGTGCCTCCAGCTTGGCGTGACTCCGCTCGACATGCTCCTGGCATCGGTCGGCGCAGCGGAGGACCCGAGCAATGGCGGACGCCAGATGCCTTCCCATTGGGGCAACAAGGCCCTCAACATCGTTTCGGGATCCAGCGCCACGACCACCCAGGTCCTGCATGCCGTCGGCGCCGCCGAGGCAGGCGTGATCTACAGCCGGGTTCCCGAGATAGCCGACCGCCACGCGCACTTCCACGGCGACGAAATCGTCTACGCATCGCTCGGCGAGGGGTCGACGAGCGAGGGCGAGTTCTGGGAGGCGCTCAACGCGGCGTGCACGAGGCAGGCTCCGGTGCTGCTGCTCGTCGAAGACAACGGGTACGCCATCTCGGTCCCCGTCGAGGTCGAGACCGCGGGGGGCGACATCGCCCGTATCGCCCGGGCGTTCCCCGGGCTTCGGGTCGATTCAGTCGACGGTACCGATTTTCTCGCCAGTTTCCGGACGCTCCGCGACGCGGTGGCGCACGTGCGCGCACGATTGGGACCCGCACTCGTGCACGCTCGCGTCATCCGCCCCTACTCGCACTCGTTGTCCGACGATGAGCGGCTGTACAAGACGCCGGCCGAGCGCGAGGCGGAGGCCCGGCGTGATCCGATTCGACGGTTCTCGGAGTTTCTGCGGAGCCAGGAGCTGGCATCGCCCGCCGAGCTCCTAGCGATCGACGTCGAGATCGCCGCAGAAATCGACCAGGCGGCGCAGACCGCTCTTCGACAGGCAAAGCCGGCGCTGAGCTCGGCAGCGCACTACGTCTTTTCACCCGACGTGGATCCGACGTCCCAGGCGTTCGAGGCGGCACCGGAACCCACCGGCAAGCCGGACACCATGGTCGCAGCCATCAACCGGACCCTCAAGGACGAGATGGCGCACAACCCGCGCACCGTCGTGTTCGGCGAGGATGTCGCCGATGCAAGCCGCACGGAGGTCCTGGGGATCGTTCCGGGCAAGGGCGGCGTCTTCAAGGTCACGCACGGTCTGCAGCGGATGTACGGCGACGATCGCGTGTTCAACGCGCCGATCGCCGAGGCCTCCATTATCGGGCGTGCGGTGGGAATGGCGACGCGCGGACTGAAGCCCGTCGTGGAGGTCCAGTTCTTCGACTACATCTGGCCGGCGATGATGCAGCTTCGCAACGAGCTGTCGATGATGCGGTATCGATCGTCGAACCATTGGTCTTGTCCGGTGGTGATCCGCGTGCCGATCGGCGGGTACCTGCGGGGCGGTGGGCCGTACCACAGTCAGTCGGGCGAGAGCATCTTCGCGCACTGTCCGGGCATCCGCATCGTCTTCCCCTCAACGGCCGTCGACGCCGTCGGACTGCTCCGGACGGCCATCCGGTGCGACGATCCCGTTCTGTTTCTCGAGCATAAGCACCTGTACCGCCAGACTTACAACAAGGGCGAGTACCCTGGGCCCAACTTCACGATTCCGTTCGGGCGGGCCAGTCTGCGGCGTGACGGCACCGACGTGGTGGTGATTACCTGGGGGGCGCTGGTACACCGATCGCTTCTGGCGGCGCACCACGCCGAAAAGCAGGGCATCCACGCGGCCGTGCTCGACCTTCGGACGATCGCCCCGTACGACTGGGACACCATCGCGATGCTCGTCAAGCGCATCAATCGTGTGGTCGTTGCACACGAGGACCAGCTTACGTGCGGATTCGGGGCCGAGATTGCGGCGCGCATCGCGGGCGAGCTGTTCGAGCACCTCGACGCACCCGTCAAGCGCGTCGGCGCGCTCGACACGCCGGTCGCCTACAGCCCGGATCTCGAGGACGCCATCCTGCCCCAGTCCTCAGACGTGCTCGCAGCCATTCGCACCACCGCGAGGTATTGAGCAAGGTCCTTTTCGCGATCGCCGTGCTGCTGGCGGCTCAAGGAGCCGCCGCAATCGCGCCGCAGGTGCTCACCGCGCGGCGCAGCGTTCCGGCGGAGCTCGCCGGGCGGTTCCGGGATCCGCGTGGGTTCCAGCAGTCGGCCTCCGGGCAGTACTTTGTGTTCGACCGCCGAGGCCACACGGTGTACGGCCTGGACGAGCACCTGTCGAGCATCTGGCGTATCGTGGAAATAGGCGCCGAACCGGGACGGATCATCGAGCCGACGGCGTTCTCGGTCGCTGCTGATGGCACGTTCGTCGTCGCCGACGCCCCGCGGGGCCTGGGCCGCGTCCAGGTATTCACTCCTGCCGGATTCCAAATCACCGGCTTCACGCTGTCGGCGCGGGCTCGCCCGCGCGTCGTCTTCGATGACATCGTGATGAACGGTATCGGCTCGGTGCACTACACGGGGGCATCGGTCCTGCTGTCTCAGCCGGAATACGGTGCCCTGGTCACCGAGTACACGCTCTCGGGACAGACCAGCCGGACATTCGGCGCCCTGCGTGCGACGGGGCAGGAAGGCGACCTGGACGTTCACCTTGCCCTCAACAGCGGCATCCCGCTCCGGACGCCGGAGGGCGGCTTCTTTTTCGTGTTTCAGGCAGGGTTTCCCGTGTTCCAGAAATACGATCGCGCCGGCCGGCTGCTGTTCGAGCGACAGATGCAGGGGCTCGAGATCGACAGCATTGTGGCCGAGCTGCCGGTCTCGTGGCCGAGAAACGCCGCCGGCCACGAGCTGCCGCTCGTGGCGCCGACCATCCGCGCCGCG
>CAZCEL010000016.1:16210-19899 GCA_964497175.1 uncultured Bifidobacteriaceae bacterium | reverse complement strand
GGACCCGGCTGGCAACCTCTGGGTGTCCTTTGCCCGCCCATTCACGTACGTGTTCGATCCGGACGGCGACAAGATTCGAACCATCCAATTCAGCGGTGTGGGCATCGTGTCGCCGCGGAGCCTGTTCTTCGGCCCCAAGGGAGGGCTGCTGGTGACACCCGGGCTGGCGGAGTTCGAGACCCAGTCGGCCCGCCGGTGATCTCAGCGGTCCGTCTGTCCCGGCGCTTCGGCTCCCGCCTGGTCGTCAACGACGTGTCGTTCGAGGTGGCGCCGTCCGAGATCGTCGCGCTGCTCGGGCCCAACGGCGCCGGCAAGACGACGACGCTGCGCATGCTGGCCGGCCTCATCGCCGCGACCAGCGGCACCGTGGCGCTCGGTGGTGTCCCTCTCACGCGCGCGACGGCAGGCGTCCTGCGCGGCCGCATCGGGTTCCTCACCGAGACGCCGGGTCTCTGGGATCGACTGACCGTGCAGGAGAACCTCGAAGTGTACGCGGGCCTGCACGATCTGAGCGATCCGGGCCGGCGGATCGGTGGGCTCCTGGAGCAGCTTGGTCTCGGCGCGCAGGCCGATGTCAGAGCGGCGGAATTGTCGAAGGGCATGCGCCAGAAGGTCGCGCTCGCAAGGGCGCTCCTCCACAACCCCCGAATGCTGCTGCTGGACGAACCGACTTCAGGCCTGGATCCCGAAGTGCGGCGAAGCGTGCGCGTGCTGCTCGATGACCGACGGGCTGCGGGCTGCGCCATCCTCATCTCGACGCACCAGCTCGACGAAGCCGAGCGCCAGGCCGATCGAGTCGCGGTGCTGGACGGGCGCCTGCTGGCGATCGACACGCCGACCCGGCTGCGCCGCCTGCTCAGCACGGGTCGCATCGTGGTGAGGGTTGTGGGCGACGCCGATCTCGCGGCCGCGATCGGGCGACGCTGGGACCGCGCTGCCGCTCCCGACGGGCCGACCATCACCGTGACGCTTCCCGAGCCTGAACGCGACACACCGGCGCTGGTGCGGGCACTGGTCGACGCAGGGGTGGACGTGCTCGAAGTCCGGCCCGAGATGCCCGCCCTCGAAGACGTGTATCTGCACCTGGTCAAGGACAATGGGCCGGGCTGGAGAGGATCGACGGCCTCGAACGATCCGGCCAACGAGGTCCGACTGTGAGCGGCAGGCGCGTGTGGGCCCTGCTCAAGAAGGAGTTCCTGGATCTGCGGCGCAACCGGGGTGCGCTCCTGCCTGTCCTGCTCGTGGCCGCGATCACGGTGATGATCCCCTTCGTCATCACCGTGGCCGTTCCGGGAGCGACCGGCGAGGGCCTGTCGAGCGATACGGATCTGGCCCGTGTCAGCACAGTGGTCGGCGAGTACGCAGATCTCGGGCCGGAGGGCCGCGTCCAGCTCTTTCTCTTCCAGCAGTTCCTGCTGCTTTTTCTGCTGATGCCAATCACCGGAGCGATGGCGCTGGCGGCGCATGCGATCGTCGGGGAGAAGCAGGCACGCACACTCGAGCCGCTGCTGGCCACACCGGTCGGCACGCTCGAGCTGCTGGTCGCCAAGGTGTTCGGATCGCTGCTGCCGACGCTCGCGATTTCGTTGATGGCCTTGATCCTCTACACGGCCCTCCTTGGTGTCGTCGCCGAACCAGGCGTGCTGCGGGCCATGGTCAGCGTGCGGTCGGCGCTGCTCGTCGCGCTCATCGGGCCGGCCTCGGCCCTGGTGTCGCTCCAGGCAGCCATCATCGTGTCGTCACGGGTCAACGACGTACGCACGGCGCAGCAGTTTGGCGTGTTGATTGTCGTACCGCTGACTGTGCTGCTCGTCGCCCAGTTCACGGGCACCCTGTGGCTGTCGACCACGGTGCTCGCCTTCATCGGTGCCGGCCTGGTCGCCGTGTGGGTGCTGCTGACGCTGGCGAGCGCCCTGCTCTTCGACCGCGAGCGGATTCTGACAAAGTGGAAGTAGCGGAGGTCCGCTCTACGCGCTCAGGCGCCGAAAGACTTCGAGCGAAGCGTCTCGCTCGGCGCTTGGCACCAGCGGAAACGTGGCGAGCACGTGGGCGAACTCACTCTCGGTCAATTGATAGCGGGCGGCCACCGTTGCGTTGAGCCAGGCGACGAGCGGCGCACGAATCCCGCGCGACAGCACACGGGCAGCCGCCGCGATCTCGTTCGACGAGGGACCGATCTCGTCGGCGGTCGGAACGGGAAGCCGTTCGACGATTCCTGTGGTGACGTGCGTCACCACGTAAAGCCGCACGAGAAAGTTCACCACGAAGCTATTGAACAGGCCGCACAGCAGCCACTGCAGGCGTGAGGCGAGCGGCGTCCTCAGACAGAAGAGCGTGTGGGTCGACACCGAGCCCGCCGGCAGAACCGCTGCGATGAGCGTCTGGCGGTTCGTGGAGCTCGCCACGTCGCGGTAGGCAAGACGCGCTCTCAGGTGACGATTGCCCAGCAGGCGCCGGGCGTCGCGCGGGCTGATGCGGTAGGGCGGTCTGCCGAGGCGCACGGTGAACGGCTCGATCTGCCTACCCCCGAGCACTGGCAGTCCCTCCCCCTTTTCACGGAGCTCGGCGCGATCGTCAGTGGCATTCAGCTCGCGCCCGAACCGCACGTGCCATCCTGCCTTGTCACCTAATGGGCGGAAGAGCGTCGCGGCTCGCTCGAGAATCGCGAGGTCGACCGGCGAACCGACGTCGGGAATCGTCAGGTCGTCCCCGGACAGCTTCTCGATGAGCGCCGGGCTCAGACGAACCGGGAACCAGCTCGAGCTTGCCGCGACGTCGCAGTCGGTCTGCAGAACGCCAGGGTCGGTTTCGCCGAATCGACAAGCCATCGCCGTGGTGGACCCGCCGCGGGAGGCGGTCAGAAGCAGGAAGCGAACGCTCCGGTGGACTGGAAAGATCCGGTGCCGATTGACGAACCCGATCATGGCGTCGGCGGCGCATCTGGAGAAGAGCAGGCGCCGGAGCGGGGCGCTCCCATGATCGGTGGCGAATCCGGAGGGCAGCACGAGGCCGATGCGACCCCCCGGGCGCGTCAGCGCCACGGCGCGCTCGAAGAACAGCTGGTACGAGTTGGCGTGCCCGTCCGACTGCTCCGTGTAGACGCCCGCCTCGCGCGTGAACCGGACGAGTGGCGCGAACCATTGCCGATCTGCGCGTCCCGTACCAGGATCCTCCCGCATCATGTCCCAGGGGGGATTGCCAAGGACCGCATCGAAACCCGGCGAACTTCGCCGCGTGCCATCCGACTCGAAGAACACCTCTGGAAATTCCAGCTCCCAATGAAAGAAGCGCCGGGCGGCCGCGAGGTCAGCAGACTCGGCCAGACACGTGTTTTCGAGCGATGAGGGCAGCATTCCCTTGGCTCCGAGCAACCGGTCCACGAGCGCTCCGTACAGCGACCGTGCGCGTGCCTCGTCACGGGAAAACCACCGGGCACACCATAAGTCGGCTATGCGCTTCCACGTGGAAACCGGCGAGGCGGGTGCGTCGAGGGCGGCGAGCGCGCGTTCCTTGGCGTGGATCTGCTCCACCGTATCGTCGGGACCCAGAGCGAGGTTGAAGCGAACAGGGAGGGCCTCACGCAGCGCGTCGCCAATGGAGCTCTCATCGAACAGGGGCAGCGACGTGCCGGGGCGGCGCTTCCGTCGCGAGGGTGCGTGACGGAGGCAGGCGAGCCAGGCCCCAAGGAC
>CAZCEL010000016.1:0-16200 GCA_964497175.1 uncultured Bifidobacteriaceae bacterium | reverse complement strand
GGACACTGTTGCCGACACGAAGATGGTGATCGAGAAATCCGAGCGGACGGTCGGCCGCCAGCGCCGCGAGCCAGAGGGACAGCCGCGCCAGCTGCACGGCCATCGGATTCAGGTCGACCCCGAACAGACAGCGTTCGGCGACAGTTCGCCGGATCAACGCTCGCTCCGTCGACCCGAGGTCCGACGCATGGCATGCGCCGGTGCGTACCAGAGCCGCTTCGTACGACTCGGCCAGAAACGCGCAGGCTCCCACCAGAAACGCGCCGCTCCCCATGGCCGGATCCAGCACCCTGATCTCGAGAACCCGATCCGGCGATGCCTCTCGAACGAGCGGCTCGAGCGTGCGCCGGATGACGTACCGTGCGATGTCCTGCGGCGTGTAGAAGGTGCTCGTCGACTTCCTCGCCCCGGAGCCCGGACGCAGCGAGATCCGGGCACTGCCGCGCCTGGGGCCGCCGGAGGACTCGATGGCGGGCCGATAGTCCAGGACGGTTTCGTAGACGGCGCCGAGCTGCTCGACGCCAAGGTCACCATACGCAATGCGTTCACGACTCCCCCCTTCGCGTGCGGGCCTAGTCGACAAGGCGATCACCGCGCGGCGTGCCGCCTCGTCGTCGAGATCGCGCCGCTCGACGAGCGGGGTCCAGATCGGAGCGAAGAGACGGCCGTTGAATGGTGAGACGTGAAGGTCCCCGGCTCGACAGCCGACCTGAGCCAGACGACTGATGGCACGGATACCGTCCCAGAGCCCCCGGGACGCGCGCGCGAGCGCCCGCTGGCTCAGACTCTCGACCGTGTAGCTGTCGCGATACACGGGATGCCACAGCGGCACGAGACGGCGAGCCTCGGCGAACAGCAGAAAAAGAATCCGATAGACGACTGTCAGGGCCTGCTCGAACGCGCCGTCGAGCGAGTGGGCGGCGCGGCGCGCCATGAGAGCGCCCACGACGTGCTCGGATGCCTCGAGGACACCGTCGCGAAGCGAACGGCAGACCTCCGCGCCATGGCGGTCTGACGCTTCGATCAGCAGGTCGACCGCCGAGGCGGCCGAGCCGCTTCTCGCCAGGGCGCCGGCGCTCAGCAGGATCCGCAGTCCCTCGGCCGCTCGCTGATCGTCGAAGGCAATCTCGAGATCGAATTCGGCGTACCGCCGCTGATACGGATGTGCTGCGTCGACCAGGCGAACGTGAGTTCCATTGAACACCACACTCCAGCCGGCGTGGCGCAACTGGGCTTCGACAATCGATGGCCGCCAGTACGTGTCCAGTCCCTCACCCCAGGGCACGACGAGGAGCGCGACGGGGTGGGAGGCGGCGCGAATGGTTGCCGCCAGAATGCCTGGGGACACGGTGAGGCGCGACGGCTCAGCGAACCCGAGCAGCCGTACAAAGGGTTCCGCAACCGTCTCGAGCATGGCCCGAAGGCTGGACGCGGGTCCGAGAGCCCGCTGGCTGCGTCGCAGCGCACGTCCCTCCCCACTGGCGAAGACGCCGCCCTCGCTCGAAGACGGCGGCACGCGAACCACTCGATCGAGAAACTGCGCCCCGATCAGGCTCCCGGCATAGCCCGACAGCATCTCGATCAGGCGAAGAGCAGGAGGGTCTGGCTGACCTTCGTCAGACAGAGCACCTCGAATGATGCAGCGCCTCCATGGTCGACGATCTCGTGGGCCGCGACCTCGGAGGGATCGATCCTCATTGGCCCATGGTGTTGGCGGGCCCGCCGGTAGAACAGATCCAGCTGGCGCATCGGCCTCGGCGGCTCTCCGGCGGCAAGCCGGATTCGGCGGTCGCGCTCGCTCCTGGTCAGCCAGAACGCGCGATGAACCTGGACGGCCTCGGCCAGCCACTGCGCGAACGGCTCGCCGTCGGGCGGCAGCGCGCCGAAATGTGCGACGAGCTTCCGCAGGTCACCGCGTGTCCGTAGCGGGGTCCCGCGTCGGACCAGATCGACCGCGAACGGCGTCAGATAGGTGGCGACTACCCGACCCGTCCGGTCGGTGAGCGTCGAGGCCTGTACGACCAGCATCGCAGGGCGGAGCCGGATGCGCGTCGCTCGCCTTCTCGACCACGCTGCAAGTACGCCGTCGGCGCCGACGTCGACGTCAGGAGCCGCGCAGGGAGGGTGCAGCCCCCTGATTGCGGCCAGACGCACACGTTCGCCGTCGGCCTCGCGCCTGAATCGGGTCACGTCGACGCCATCGAGAGGCACCGGCGCTTCTACCCCTGTCGCCTGCTCGGTCTCCGGACCTGCGAGAATCGCCCGGGCCAGGGCGGCGGCGGGGTCGCCGTCACGGACACCCTCCGAACCCAGTGGGTCTGCAGCTCCCACGTCCACGCGGGCTCGCGCGAGTCGCTGTTCCAGGCGCCTGAACACTTCCGTCTCGAACGATTCTCCGGCGATGAGATGAAACACATGGACGCGTCGGCTCTGGCCAATGCGATCGACGCGCCCGATCCGCTGTTCGAGCCGCACAGGGTTCCAGGGCAGCTCGACATTGATCACGACCCGCGAGGCGTGCTGGAGATTCAGTCCCTCCCCGGCCGCCTCGGTGGCCAGCAGCACACGGGTCCGTCGGGCGGCAAAAGCATCCAGCGCGGCACGTCGCTCCGGCTGCGACAGACCGCCGTGAATCACCGCGCCGTCGGGCGCCACGGTGTCCCGCAGGCGAAGCAGCGTGTCGCGGTACTCCGTGAACACAATGACGGGCTCCCTGCATCGGCGAAGAAGGCGCGCGAGCGCCGAAATCTTCGACTCGCCGGTCGACGCCAGTCGGGCGCTCTCGAGAACGCGGCCCAGAAGCTCGCGCTCCTCGCTCTTGCTCCATAGGGCCGGACAGGGCCATAGGGGCGCCTCGTCGGCCGGATCGGTCTCGCCTGTCGGATCGACGAGCGGCAGCGCGAGTTGCCGATGCGGATCCGCAGCTTGATCGCCCAGTCCGTCCAGTCGACGACGAACGGTCGCCTCGAGCGCATGAGCGCTCGAAAGCGCGCGCTTGTGGAGTATCGCCAGAGCCAGAAAGATGTCGCGGCCGGTTTCGACCGCCTCGGCTTGAACCGCGCTCGAGAAAGCGATGAGCCGCTCATGCATCTGGCGCTCGGCCGCCGTCAGACGAACCTGCAGGCGGTGGATGCGCCTCGGTCGGCTGACGCCCACCTCCTCGCGGGTCCGCCGAAAGACGAGAAGCCTGTCGCCCTGTCGCCCCAGCGCGCAAAGAGAGGCAAACGCCCGCGGATTTCCGTTGTGGGGCGTGGCGGTCAGAAGCACTACATACGACGCTCGCGCGCATAGCGCGGACGCTGCGGCGTGGCGATCGCTGTCGGACCCGGCGGTATGCGCCTCGTCCACGACGACGAGGTCCCAGCGACAGGCTTGGACGACTGTCAGGACTTCGGGACGCTTGACGTAGTCGATCGAGGCGACCACCATCGGCTCGATCGCCCAGGGATTCATCCAAGCGGGCAGATCGGCCCGCAGTCGTCGCATTCCAGCCACGTCGGCGACCATCAAGCCGAGGCCGAACCGCGTGGCGAATTCGCCGGCCCACTGTTCCCGCAGCCCCGCCGGCGTCAACACCAGCACGCGCTCGACGGCGCCACGCTCGCGGAGCTCGGCCACGGCAAGCGCGGTCTGAACCGTCTTGCCGAGCCCGACCTCGTCGGCAATCAGCACTCGTGATGCGAGTCCGCGAACCAGCGCAAGCGCCGGTTCGAGCTGATGCCCCATGAGGACCATTTGCGCCGCCCAGGCGGTGCGCAAGATGCCCCCGGTCCCGTGCGCTGCGAGGAACGAGTGGCAGACCCTTCGCCACCGGCGCCCTCGCACCAGTTCCAGCCGCTCGCCCCCCGATCGCAATTCCAGATCGTCGAACGGGGCGAGCACGCGCAGCGTCCGGCCGGGGTTGTCCCTTCCCGCGCCCGACAACGTGACCAGCGTGCATTTTCCGTACGGGCGCACAGCCCTTACAATCCAGGGCTCCTTGCGAACTCGAACACGATCGCCAACTCCAACGGTTCGTGAGGGCGAGCGGCGCACCTCGTTCGCGTGTGAAATCTGCATACGGATCAACGGCCACGTGTGGCAGGAATGTTACCCGTGGAATCCCCGCGTTTCAGGAGTCGCGTCTCGGCCGAGCGATTCGACAGACAAGAAAGACGTGCAGGCAATCCACGTACCTGCCGAGCCGCGGGCCTGTCGGGCGGCGGGGTTTCCTGCGGGTCCTACTTCGACCGCGCGCGAGCTCTCGGAGGAAGGGTGTTATCAGGCTGGGGCGCCGAGAAGAGGCTGTTGAAGAGCAGCCGGAAGGTGGCGTGGGACTGACCCCGGTGCTGCACAGGAAAGCCGAACAGGAGAACGCGCCCCTCGCCCACGTTCGCCTGAACGATGGCGCCGCGCCCGGCGATGACGTCCTCGCCTTCGAGCCAGCCGCTCAACAGGACGTCCTTGCTTCCGTAGCGCCCGACCGTTTCGATGGCGGCCCTCGCAGGCTCGCCGGCGTTTCCGGAAGCGGCCGAAGGCTCGAAGACCGCGCTGAAGGCGCAGAAGGCGGCCGTGCGGCGCTCCATGCCGTAGGCCAGCGCATGGGTTCCGTCCAGCTCCAGACGCACGATCGAGCCAGGACAGAACAGCCGGTTGCCTGGCTCTGATGCGAGGTCCTTGACCGCGAGATCGAAGCTGGAGATAGCGAGCGTGCTTGACTGGCCGAGGCAGATCAACGTCCCGCCAGCGCGCACGAAGGCTCGCAGTGCATCGAGACCCGCGTCGCCAAGGCCCCCCGAGTATTCCGGAGGGAATGTCCCGCGTGGATGCCCCGAGATGAGCCGGTCCGCGGGCACGCTCGGCAGGACGATTGCGTCGAACCGCGCGCGAAGATCGCCCGCGCGAATGTCCGCGTCGGCGATGCTCGTGTACCGGAACTCGTAGTTGTCGAGGAGCCAGCGCGTCCAGCCTTCGTCGATGTTCTCGCCCCAGGGTTTGTGAAGGGCCACGCGTGCCCGGCCAATCGCTCGAGCCGGCTGCGGCAGTTTCCCTCTGACTCCGTCCGCTCGCAGGCCGAGTTCGCGGCTGACGCCGCCAATGATCGGTTCGAGAGTATTCAGGTAGGGCACGACGAGCGAGCCGGCGACATACGTGAAGCCGCCAGCCTGGATGGGCTCGACCGTCCAGAGCGGCGATGCGCCTGCGGCGACCAGCCGGTTGATGGCGACAGCGCCCGCGTTGCCGCGGGCTTCGACCAGCCAGTACGACGGCCGGCTGTCTCCCCAGACCCTGGCTGCCGGGATCGTCGCCTTCGTCAACCTCGACATGGCGGGAGGCTGGAACGAGCGCTCGATGGTCAACACCGTGACGCCCATCTGGTGGGGCAGCGTCCAGCCAGCCACATCGTACGGCCGTTCAGGCGGTCCGTCCGCTGATGACCGGCGCACAGGGTAGTTCTGCCGCTCCAGCAGCGTCTTGACATACGCACGAAACGGCTGCGACAGCAGGATGACGTCGGTGCCCTCCGGATAGGGTTCGCCGTCGGCCCGGAAGGGCTCGAGCGCCCGGTGGATCTCGATGCCGCCCTCAATCAGCAGATTCTCGAGCTTGGCTGTCGCGTGGGCATCTCTCTGGTCGGGCAGTATGAGAAATGCAAACGGGCCGCCGCGCTCGCCGGCTTCGACCGCGCGGCGTCCCATTTCGTAGAAGTTCTGGACCAACTGCTCCCGGTAGACCGCCGCACCGTACAGCAGTCCCCGAACGGCACTCAAGTCGTACTCGACGATATCGCGGAGTGTCCAGCGGCCCCCCGGCCAGGGCTCGGGAAAGTTGAGCTGCGGCTTGTACTCGGCGAGCCCCTTCATCCCTGCTCGCAGCTCGCTCGGCGCGACCGTAATCGGCGTCGCGACTTTGACGCCGGCGACCTCTGTCAGCAGGCACACGATGTTGTGCCCGATGGGGGCCGAGTCTTCGTACCCCGGCCAGTAGTAGTCGTACATGGCGTTCGACACCACGCCGGTTCGGCGATCACGCTGCAGCTCGAGTGCCATCGCGCTGCCGAGCAGCGCCGCCGACCGCCAGATCAGCGGGTCGTAATTCGGATCGATGGGATCCGCGTTTGGCGGCACGAAGAACCGCGGGCCGCTGCTCTCGGTCTGGTGCATGGTGAGGAACACCTGCGGATGCCAGTCGGTGTAGAAGAACCGCGCCAGGTTCTGGCTCTCGGCCAGATTCAGCATGAACCCGTCGCGGTTGATGTCATGGCCCGCGTACTTGTGGTACAGCCACGGCATTGGCCCGCCCTCGTAGGGTGTGCCTTTCTGGCTGGCATACCAGTCCACGACGAGACGGTGGCCGTCTGGATTGAGCATTGGAATCAGAATGACGACGACGTTGCGGAGAGTCTGCAGCGTCTGTGAATCGGTTCGGGTGGCCAGCGAGTAAAGCAGCTCGCTTGCGGCTTGCGTCGCACCGACCTCCGAGGCGTGGATGCTGGCCCCAATCGCCAGCACGACCTTCTGGGTCGCCGCCAGACGGAGGGCGTCTTCTGGAGACAGAGATCGGGGGTCGGCGAGCCTGAGGCCGGTCGTCCTGATCGCTTCGAGGTTCGCGATGTTTTCCGGAGCGGTGACGATGGCGGCGACCGTACGGTGACCCTCGGTCGTCGGACCGAGCTGGATCAAGCGGACGCGATCCGATCGGGAGGCGACCAGTTCAAAGTACTGCTCGATGCCGTCCGCTGACGCCAGGCGTCCATCAGCGCCCATCGCGAAGCCGAAATGAGCTTCTGGAGATGCAATCTGGGCAGCAAGATCGGGCGCTGGGGCGACCAGCGCCACCGCGGCCATGATGGCCGCGCGGCCGAGGAGCGTCACGCGCCGAATGATATCAGACCGATTCGAGGGTCGAGCTCTCGAGCTTGGCGAGCAGCGCCGAAAAGCCGAACTCGTCGGGATCGAAGGCCGCGGGCTCGTCCTCGCTCACCCGGCGCGACGACGTCATCTTGACCGAGGGACGCCGACTCTGCACCTTCACGGGCGCGGGCGCGGGCACGGCACGCGCGGGCTGAGGGGCGTCGACGACAGAATCCACCGGTCGCTCGGCCACCAGACTTTCGAGCCGCGGCCACATCGCCCGGGGTGGCAGCATCCAGAAAGCCTGTTCGTCGGGCTGCTCGTCGGCGGCAACAGCGGTCGGGCGCTCCTCGACAGGCTTGGACCGGTTCATGGACTGCAGCACGGCCACGAACTCGGCCAGGTCCGAATCGGTCGGTTCGAGCGCGGCCAGCACGTCCCCAGATGGTGCGACTTCCGGCTCGTCAGCCGGCAGGGCCTCGACATGTTCCCACGAGGTCTCGCGTCGATCTTCGTCGAGGAGGGGCGCGGCAGATCCGACGGCGGGATCCAGTGCGGGCGGAACGGGCGGGAGAACGATGACAGCCGGGCGGGCGGCGACGGTCGTGCGCGGACGGTCGGTGAGAATCCCAAGGTCCCTGAGAAGGTGCGTATTCGTGTCTGCGTGGACGGCGGTCTCGCGCTCCGACGCCAGCTGCGCCATCGGGCTGTTCGCTCGATCGACTGACGCGAGATCCGGCTCGGAGGCCGGGTGCTGCTGCGAAGGCACCGCTGGCGCACGATCCCGCCGATCCTGGACAGCCCTCTCCAGGTACTCTGAGATCTGTGCGCCGAACACCACCGGATCGCAGCCGTCTGGTGAGGCGCCCCTCGAGCGCGACCGGCGCAAGCGGGTCAGGATGCCGCTGCGTTCGACCGATTGCTTTGCACCAGTCGCAAGGACCGGAATCATCAGCGTCTGCACGTGGGCGCCCGCCGCGTCGAGCTCACGGAGCCGCTCGGTGAGCGCGATCTCATCCTTTGGGGACAACAGCAGCGACGTCAGCACGAGGTCGGGAACGCGGTCGGCGAGGGCATCGAGGGCCGGCTCGGCTCGATCGACCAGGATGAGGTCAGCGTTCAGTGGTCCTCTCGCCAGCGCGCTGATGGCCGCGGCCTGTTGGCGGTCGGGTTCGACGGCGAGAATCAGCGGCTTGTCGGGCACACAAGTCTCCACCCACTGCAAGGCAAGTGATGTTCCTCGATACAGTCCGATGACACGCGGCGACACCAACTCGGAGCGTTTCAGCAGGTTACGGCAACAGTCGGTCCTCAGGCTGTGGAGGGCGCGCGATCCGGCGGGCCGAGGGCCGCTACAAATTTTCGCTCGGGAATTACAGATCTGATTGAGGTCGCAGGCAATCCTGGGAGGGCCGACGGTCGCGTGGCCATGCGCCGCTGAAGGTAAGTGCGTGTCTTCCAAAAACTTGCGTTGATTCGGCAGGCCGAGGATGCTCGTGGCACATCCGTTGCGCCCGTAACCGCCATGCCCATCCCAGAGAGACGCCTTGCGTCGTCAGGAACCTGCGCTCGGCTTATCGCGACAACCCTGATCCTCGTCCTCGCCCTGGCGGGAGGAACGGCCGTGGTGTGGGCTCGAGACCTGGGTCTTCACCTCGCTCGGTAAGGGACCTCACTCCGATGGCACACCTCCAGGGCCTGATACTTACAGATGACTCCGGCTTTCGTAACCAGATCGGGCGGCTGCTGCGCGCCGGTCCGATTCCGGTGGCCGTGATCGACGACAAGTCGCCGGGTGGAACATCGCCCGACATCATCGTGGTCGATATCCGACGCAACGCATCCTCCGCGATGAGCGTCATCGAGCGGTTGCGTTCTGACCTTCCGACGACCGCCGTATTCGCCATCGCGCTTGCGGCGGACTCCCCGCTCATCCTGGACTCGATGCGGGCCGGCGCCAGCGAATTCCTGACCTGGCCGTCGGCGGACGAGCCGTTTCACGCGGCGGTACGACGGGCCGCCGGCCGCCTGGTGACGGCGCAGCAGAACGCGAAGCCCGCCGGGATGGCCATCGTGTTCTTCGGGGCCAAGGGGGGAGCCGGCACGACCACCGTGGCGGTGAACTGTGGCGTCGAGATCGCACGCCTGACCAAGAAGTCGACTGTGGTGGTCGATCTCAAGGCGGGGCTGGGCGAGGTCGCGCTCTTTCTGGGCGTGCGGCCCCGCTACGGCGTGCTCGACGCGATTGACAACCCTCACAGGCTGGATCGGGAGTTCCTCAGACAGATCATCTCGAAGCACAAGTCCGGGCTCGAAATTCTGGGCGGGTCCGAACAGCTGGATCGGCCCAACGCGGCCGACGGCAAGACCATCGACGAGATGTTCAAGCTGCTCGCGCGCCAGTACGACTACCTCGTCGTCGACGCCGGCAGCCAGGTGACGGCGTTCACGCTGCCGATTCTCGGCGCAGCCGATCAGGCGCTGATCGTAGCCAATCCCGATGTGCCGTCGGTACGCAACGCGCAGCGGCTCGTCGAGCGCATCCGGCAGCTCAGCGCGCGCGGCGATCACATTCACCTGCTGCTCAATCGCGCGGCCGAGCCCTATCCGATTCCGGCCAAGCAGATCGAGGACGCTGTCGGGCTGCCCATCTACCACACGTTTCCAAGCGACTACAAGACGGTGTCGACGGCCCTCAACTCGGGGGTGCCGCTGGCGCTGGCGGCCAATTCGGATCTGGCTGCCCAATTCGATCAGTTCACGCGGAAGGTTGTCGGTCCCACGTCCAAGGCTTCCGCCGATTCGCAGGGGAAACGCGGACTTCTCGGCCTCGACAAGATTGCCTCGCTCTGGTAAGCGATCAGCGTTCAGCTCTCAGCAGTGAGAATGCGCTGAAGGCTGATCGCTGTTCGCTGCCCGCTACGCCGAAGGCGTCCCAAGCCGGGCGATTGTGGCGCCGAGATGGGACGAGGGATCGTCCCAGAATTCGATGACCAGCGGATGACGATCGAGGGCGGCCTGCACAATGCCGCGCTGCACACCGCGCCCGCGCCCGTGCACGAGACGGACATCGGTAAACCCGCGGCCGGCGGCGGCCGTTACGTATTCGGCCACGACCGAAGGGATGTCTCTCGGACTGAAGGCGTGAAGGTCGATCTCCCGTTCGATCGGGATCTTCGGGATCACGACTCAAGACTTCGCGTACGTCGCCGTCACGCTGGTCTTGATTCCACCTCTCACGGAGAAGTCGCCCACAACGGTCATCTGCCGCGGGTGGAGGGCGGCCACCAGGTCGTCGAGAATCTGGTTGGTCGCCGCTTCGTAGAAGATCCCGCGGTTTCTGAACTCGATCAGATAGTACTTGAGCGATTTCAGCTCGACGCACCGGGCGTCCGGCACATACGTGATGCGAATCTCGCCGAAATCTGGCAGACCCGTCTTCGGGCACACCGACGTGAATTCAGGGCAGCTGATGGCAATCTCGTAGTTCCGCTCCGGGCGCGGGTTGGGAAACGTCTCGAGGGTCGAGGGGGACACCTTCAGCCAAGTCTAGCACCGCGTGCCGCGGAAACAGGCGGTTCGTCGGTCCGCCGTCGTTTGACACTGGCGAGAAGGGCGCGCTAGGATACGCCGGTTTTTGGGCACGAACCGGGATCATCGCCGCGCGCGCGTCGATCGCCGGTGAAGAGGGGACGCGCGTCACGTCAGGGAGAACACCGATGGCTGACGCCCGCAGAATGGGCAAATCCGAGCTCTTCTCACACTTCGCCGAGCGGTTCGAAGTCAAGCGCACCCAGGCTCGCGACTACTTCGACGAACTGACGATCCTCGCCGAGAAGGAGCTCAAGCGCTCGGGCGAGTTCGTGCTGCCCGGGATGGTCAAGCTGGTCGTTCAGAAGCGCAAGGCGCGCATGGGCCGCAATCCCGCCACCGGTGAGCCGATCAAGATCCCTGCAAAGACGGTCGTGAAGGCCCGGATCGCCAAGCAGCTCAAGGACGCCGTCCTGCCGCGGAAGTAACGCCGGGCACTTCCGCCCGGCCATCTCTCCCGACGTTCCCGTCGAGCGTGGCAGCCGAGCGTCAGGCCGTCTTCGCCAGTAGCCTGCTGTACAGCGTCGCGGGCACCAGCCGCGACGCGCGCGCCTCCAGGTTCGACACCGAATCATCGTCGAGGATGATCTGGTCCTCGGGGCCCAGCAGGATTTCGGCGCTGTAGCGCTTCACCCCCCTGAGCGTTCGGAGCTCGAAGTACGTGACAGGGAACGTCTGGTCCGCTACGGCCAGCGCTCCGGTCTTGACGAGAGTCCGGAACAGGTTTCCTCTTTTCTCACAAATGTCAGCTTGCGGCCGCCTGCGTCTCGGCCCGGCTGACGGGTAATCGCACCGTGAACGACGTCCCGCGCCCGATCTCGCTCTGGACGTCAATGGCGCCCCCGAGCTGTTCGACGATGCGCTTCGAGATGGCGAGACCCAGGCCGAGGCCCCGCCGCTTGGTCGTGACGAAATCCTCGAAGATGCCCGCCAGGCGCTCGGGCGGGATGCCCGATCCGGTGTCTGCCACCGTGGCTTGGGCGAAGTCGCCGGCGCGTGTCGTGGTGATCGTGACCTCGCCGCCGGGGGCCGTCGCCTGAATCGCGTTGGTGATGAGATTCCTGAAGACGCGGCCAAGCGCGAACCGATCGCCGTCGATGGTCAGCGGCGCGCCGAGGTAGCTGCCCGCGACGGCGACGCCGGAGCTGTCGCCCTCGGGGCGCATCGATTCCACGATCTCCGACACCGCGGCGTTCAGATCCATCGCATACCGTTCGACGGGCTTGGGCTTGACGAGATTCCGCAGGTCATCGACGAACCGATTGAGGCTCGCGAGCTCGCGCTCGATGGTTCGCTGCAGTGCCGCGCGGGACTCGGGCTCGATGTCTTCGCGCACGAGCAGACGCGTGCTGTTGCCGATGTTCTTGATCGGATGGGACAGGTCGTGAGCCAGGCCGACCGCCACGCGGCCAAAGGTCGCCTGCCGCTCCTCGCGCCTGAGACTTTCCTGGAGCTGGACCAGCCGATCGGCCATGGCATTGAAAGACCGGCCGAGCTGACCGAGTTCGTCCGCGCTGCCCGCCTCGACCCGTGTGTCGAGACGACCCTCGGCCACCGCCTGCGTCGCGCGCTGGAGCGAGAGGATGGGCGCGATAAACCGGCGGCCGAACACGAGCCCCACGCCGACCATGACCAGAAGCGCGCTCGCCGCCGCAATCGCCAGTTGGCGCTGGAGGGCACTGGCGTTCGCGTACGCCTCGGCCGTAGGCTGCTCCACGATCACCGTCCAGTTCGCGGCCTCCATGCGAGCGGCCACCGCCAGCTGCCGCCGCCCGGACTCGTCGACATACTCCTGCCAGGCGGGACTACCGGGCCGTGGCGTGACCAGCGGATGGCCGCTCATGTTCCGAGCCTGCGCCACCAGCGCCTTGTTGTCCGGATCGCCGTGGGCGATGAGGGTCGCCTCCGGCGATACGACGAGCGCGAAGCCGTGCTCGCCGATGCGGATCCGATCGACCATCCGCCACAGTTCCTCGAGCGCCAGCTCGCCGACGAGCCACCCCGCGGGCTGGTTCAACCGCCTGAGGCGGACGGCGAACACGCTCGTGGGCAGGAGGTCGTCGTCCACGCGGACGGGTGACATCGACACGCCGGCGACGGTCGTCGCGTCGCCTGGTGCCGCAGCCACACGCGGCTGGCCGATGCGGCTCGATGCCAGGATGGCGCCTGATTCCTCCAGCAGCGTAAGCTCCCTGAATTCACGGAACTGCAGGACGTAGTTCTTGAGAATGCGATCCTGCTGCCACCTCTCGAGGCCGGTGTCTTGGATGTCGGCCGCCAGCGCCTTCAGGATTTCCGCGTGCCCGGTCAGGTAGCGTCCGATTTCCTCTGCCGCGCGGGCCGCGACGTTCAGGTTGCCGGCGACAATGGACTCGCGCGTGCCGCGCTGGAGCGACACGAGGGAGATCACGCCATACGCGACCAGCGGCAGCACGGCCGCGAGGGCCAGGATCAGCGCGAACCGCGTGGCGATGTGCTTGATAGGTGTCATCGAGCCGCACCGGATGTGGCGGAACCGAAGCGCCACCCGATCCGGGGTTCGGATTTCGTATCGGTCTGCAGCCGCCACCGCCACACGGTGCTCAGGATGTCGCGGCCGGGGTCGGGGGGCACGACGAAACGGGTGCTGACGGCTGTCGTCCGATAGCTGGACACGAGAAAGATCGCCGGCGGGTCGTCGACAATCGCGCTCTGGAATGCCGCGACCCCGGCTTTGTACGTCGCGTCGTCTGGGGCGTGGCGGATTTGATCGAGAGCGGCGTCGACCGCAGGACTGCTGTAGCCGCCCCAGTTGTACGGCCCGCCGGTGTGCCAGAACAGGAACGGCCTCACGAGTGGGGGGCCAATCACGATGTCGGTCAGAAACGCCTCGAAGTCGCCCCCTTCGACCCTCGCGAGAGCTTCGTCGGCAGGTATCAGGTCGATCTGCATGTCTACCCCAAGGGCAGCCAACTGCCTTTGAACCGCCAGTGCAAGCCGTTCGTAAGCTCGATCGGGTACGATGCAGCGAAAGCTGAGGCTATGGCCGCCAAGACGGGTGGGTTGATACTGAAAACGCGGCGCGCGGTCGCTGTATGCCCAATGACGACGATCAACCGGACCCTCGGAGAGCTCACCGCGCCCCTCGAACACGTCGTCAAGCAAGGCCCGTCTGTCTATTCCTCTGTTCAGTGCGCTCCTCAAGGCGGCGTCGCGCAGAAACCGCCGCCTCTGATTCAATACGATAACGAAGGCATACGGCCGGTGGACAGCAAAGACATTGACCTTGCTGGAATGCTCCAGTGACGCGAACGCATCCGATCCGACCTCGTACAGGGCATCGACCTCATTCCTAAGCAGATCTGCCCACGCGGAACGCAGAGAGGGATATTTCCTGAAGAGAACTCGTTCGATATTGGGTCGTCCACCCCAGTAGCCGTCGTTGGCCCTCAATTCAACGTGGCTACCCGTATCGCTCACGAGAACGAACTTGCCTGTTCCGCCGCTTGCGACGCGCTGTGAGTCGATCGACACGTCAAGTCCTTCCAATAACAGAGCCGATCTTCGCTTCATGTGAAACGTGAGTTCGCTGTCTGACGACGCCTGAATCTGGTTGATATCGTCATAGGCTGGACCGAGCCCATTTGGAAGCTCACGCAGCAGTACGTCTCGCACTGCCGAGGCATCTAAGGCCTTACCGTCGTAGAACCTGACTCCACGCCTCAATCGAAGCGTCACCTGCAACCCGTCGTCGGCGACCGCCCAGCTGTCGGCAAGTGCTGGTTCTGGACGACCATCGTCCCGCAAAACGACCAGCCCCTCAAATCCGAGGTTTGCGAGTATGGAGTGAATTCCTCTCGCGGGATTTTGTCCAGCTATAAACCCGAAACCGACTCTCAGTGCCGGACGCGAAACAGCCCTGGCCGGGGCTTCGCTTGTCTGAACGCACCCGGCCAGAGCCAATCCCACACCGAGCACGACGCCGGAGGGAGCGGACAGTGTCCCTCGAAACCGATTGATGCGTATCGTCAGCTCCGATTCAGGCCCTACTTCTTCGACGCGTCAAGACCATCGAGAAGCGTAGGGCAATACCGCGGCTTCACGATCTTCTCAGCCTTCTTGACGATGACGATCTTCATTGTAGTGCTCCTATGCAGCGCCGGCCACCTGATGGGCCAGCGAAATGAGCGCCGATTCGTAGCTGGGCTTGTGACATGTCGGCGCGTTCATGTCGCCAAGCGTGGCGTGAGAGGACGCCACACATCCGCCGGCGCATACCGGGATGAAGGCGCAGTCCCCGCAGGCTGTCCAGGGGCTGAGCCGGTCGAAGTCTTCGCGGGCGGCGATGCGTCGCGCATCGGCGCGGTCGTCGATATGGCCGATCGAGAGCGCCAGATCTCCGGTGAAGCCCGGACAGGCGTAGAGCGATCCGTCCGGGCCTATCGTGTGTGCGTGCTGCATGTGAACGTGGCACGGGCCGTTGTGCACGCCGTCGGGCGTGGGGAATCCGCGCCGCCGCGTCTCCTCGCGCAGCCGCGTCATCGTGTCGTCGAGGACGCGGCATGAATCACAGGTCGAGCCTCCGCCCGCTCCCGCCGACGTCATGCACGTGCCGCCGAGCGGCTTGATCGGCTTGCCGTCGGCGCGAACCGGCGTCAGCGGCAGAATGCCGCCGCGGGCCGCGCGCTCGGCGGCAAGCCGCCCTGGCCGGCCCTCGCTCGATGCCGGCGACACCGCTGGCGTAGCACGCGTGTCCGAGCTCGCAGCTCCGGCCCGCGCGGCAGCCGAGCCGGCCTGGTTGTCACCGGTTCGAACGATCGGCTTGAAATTCACCTTGACGAGCCGGTCGGCGAAGTCCTGTTCCTTGAGAAAATCAAGGAGAGCCGGATAGCTGTCGGCCGACGTCTCGTCGAAATTGCCGCCAATGCCCACCGGGCACCGATCCGAGATGCGCCGGATGTTCTCGATGATGCGATCGAACGTGCCCTGCCCCCCGCGCAACGGACGCATACGGTTGTGCGTGTCGCGGTCGCCGTCGAGGGTGACCTTCACGCCCGCGAGCCCGTACGGCAGCAGCCGATCGACGACGTCCTCGGTCAGGAGCAAGCCATTCGTGATGATAGTGATCGACTGCGGAATACCGCGATCGACCGAGGCGCGCCACAGGCGCTCCGCCAGGTCGTACATCACCGGCAGGTTCAGCAGCGGCTCGCCGCCGAAGAACGTCAGCACGAACGTCTCCGGGTGGACGCGGTCCATCTCGCGCTCGATCCAGGCCGCGACGCGGGCGGAGGTCTCGAGCGACATCTTCTGCGCAAACTTGTTCCAGTCGTCGCGATCGCCCTGGTAGCAGTAGCCGCAGGCGAAGTTGCACTGGAGCGTCGTGAGCACCGTGACGTTCAGCTCGGACGAATCACTCCGGACGGCGGCGAGGTACTCCTCGAGCGCCTGCCTGTCATGGTCCCGTCCGGGAACCAGGAAACCGTAGCTCCGCAACAGATCGATGGCCTCGCGTGTCTCGCCGCTCGTGCCCGCCAGCTCCGCCGAGGTCATCGGCCGATCGAGCAGCGCGGCCACGTCGGCTGACACCAGCAGCTGGGCATCGGTGAGCGTGTTCATCAGGAAGACATCGTTGCCGGGCACAGGCACACGAAGATTGAAAAGAGAAGACTGCATGGGCGCCTGCTTGACGAGCCGCACAGCCGGCCCGCCGGAGGAGTCTCGAATGTCAGCTAACGAATGGTGTCGGGAAACCGAACGAGCGACAGGTCGATTGCGCCGGGCTGGCTGCAACCGC
>CAZCEL010000015.1:0-23554 GCA_964497175.1 uncultured Bifidobacteriaceae bacterium | reverse complement strand
TCAGCGATGCGCCGTCGGAGAACGTGGCGTCCGGGCGCAGCCTGACGGTGTAGCGGAGCCCGCCGGCCGATCGGGTCCACGACTCCGCCAGCCAGGGCTCCACTTCCTGGGTCGTCCCGTTGATGCGGACGAGCCGGGCCTGCGTCAGGAGCGTGAGGAGGTGTGTCGACGCGTCGTGGCGCGTGAACCAGTTGAACGATTGCGGCTCGGCTCTGACGGCGACGACGATGGCGCCCCCGGATCCGGACTCGGTTGGCGGCACTGACCCTTGAGGCGGGGCGGAAGGGCGGCAGGCGAGACTGGAGGCCAGGGCGCTGGCGGCCAAGATCCGCGCAAGGCGACCGCGTCGTGAGGCGCGTCGTGAAGAACGAACGGTCAATCGCTGACCCGGCGGCCAATAGGTTGGCCGCTCAAGATTCTGGGCAATGCGCGTGGGAGCGGTGGATTTTCCGTGCAAAACACCGACCCGGACCAGACGCGTCACGCAGGGACAGGTTCCTGACCGTGCGGCCGGGAGCGCCGCGATCCAATTCGGCGGCCATCGTAACTGACCAACTGACCTTGGGACAAGCACTTACCCCTGCCGCCGCATAGCCGGCGCCCACCAGGCACCCGGGGTGCGCTTGTTCGGCGGCGTGGAGGCGCACATGTCAGGGATTCAGAACGTGGTTGCCGACCGCCCCGGTGTCGCGATCGGACGAAGTGTTTCGCTGGACGTCGCCGCGCGGCTGCTGGGCGTCACTCGCCGCACGATCTACAACCGGATCCGGACCGGCCGGCTGCAGACGATTCGCACGATTGGCGGATCGCAGCGCGTGCTCGTCGATTCGAGTCTGCGGACCCGTGTCGAGAGCGTGGCGTCGGATCGACCCTCGCGCCTTTCCGTCCTGCCTCGCGCCATGCTCCTGGCTCTCCTGGCCCTCGGGCTCTGGACGTTACCGGCCGCGGCGGCGCATCGAGCGCGGCTCAGCACGGATCTGACGGAGCACCTGACCGCCGGCACGCAGGCCATCGACGTCATCGTCGATGGCGACCGCGCGACGGTGGACACGCTGGCAAGGCGCTACAACCTCGTCGTCAGGCGACAGCTGCAGTCCTCTGCCGTGCTCCGCGTCACGGCCGGGCAGCTGGCGGCGCTGGCCCAGGACGAGGCGGTCGTTCATCTGTCTTCGGACATGCCCGTCCGCTCGGCGGCGGCGGTGACCGCGCTGACGATAGGCGCGGATCGGGTGTGGGCCGGCGAGGGTGCCCTCAAGCCTGCGACGGGCGAGGGCGTGGGTGTGGCTGTCATCGATTCGGGTGTCGACGTCGGGCACGGAGCGCTTCGCGGCCGAGTGGTGGTCACGAAGGACTTCACAGGGGGTGATGGGTCCGATCGGTACGGCCACGGCACCCATGTGGCCGCGCTGATCGCCGGTGAGGGTGGCCGGACGAGGGACACGAAGGACTACCGCGGTATCGCGGCAGGCGCCCACATCATCAGCCTTCGCGTGCTCGACAGCCGGGGCGAGGGACGGGCGAGCGCTGTCATCGAGGCCATCGACTGGGCCATCGACAACCGGAAGGCGTACGACATCGGGGTCATCAACCTCTCACTGGGTGCGCCGGTCCTGCAGTCGTACCGGGACGATCCGTTGTGCGAGGCGGTGGAGCGGGCGATCGCGACCGGTATCGTCGTGGTGGCGGCCGCCGGCAACTACGGCGTGAGTGACGATGGCCGGCTCGTGTTCGGGAGCATCACGTCGCCCGGCAACCATCCGAGCGTGATTACGGTGGGCGCGCTCGACGGGCACGGGACGGCTGTGCGATCCGACGACTCGGTGGCGCGGTACAGCTCGAAGGGGCCGACGATGTACGACCTCGTGATGAAACCTGATCTGGTCGCGCCGGGCAGCCGTGTGGTGTCGGCCGAAGCGTCCGGCTCGTATCTGGCGACCACCTACCCGCAGCGGCACGTGGCCGGGTCCGGGCAGGACGGCTTCATCCAGTTGTCCGGGACGAGCATGTCGGCGGCGGTGGTGAGCGGCGCGGTGGCCCTGCTGCTCGATACGCGATCGAACCTGTCTCCGCATGAAGTCCGCATTCTCCTGCAGATGACGGCGTCGCTGATGCCCGCCGAGGGGCTGCTGACGAGCGGGACGGGCAGCGTGAATGCGGTGGCGGCGGCCGATTTTGCGCGAGGGCCGCGGACGGCGTCGATTGTGTCCGAGATCGCGGGGGAGGAGGTTCGGATCAGCGGCCTGGTGTTTCTCGGCGGGGATGGGCGAGGGAGCGATTCGATCGTCTGGGGAAATTCGATCGTCTGGGGAAATTCGATCGTCTGGGGAAATTCGATCGTCTGGGGGAATTCGATCGTCTGGGGAAATTCGATCGTCTGGAGCGACTCGATGACATCGGACATCGAGACGTAACTGAAAGACACTGCGAACCGAGGCGCCTCCGCCTAGCTCGCTTAAGGTGCCCCGGTCCGGCATAAGTCGCTCCCGACCAAGCACTTGCCGGCCTGGAACGACGACCTCAATTACTGTTCGGGTTCGCCACGACCGATACGTAGAGCGGGAATGTCAGCCTCCCCGCACCTATCTGTTTACGGCCGCACCTACATTTCGGCTGTAATCCTATTGGGCTTCATCGTCATCACGAGTTCCACCCTTGAACTCGTCCAGACCCCGGTCGGTTCCCAGTGGCTTGTCCTGGCCGCGCTCACTCTAATTAGCGGCTCAGCCACTGTTAAGCTTCCTTCAGTACCCGCTTCAATTTCTATCTCCGAGGTCTTTGTTTTCGCGGCTGTTCTCTTGTACGGTCCAGCTGCCGGGACTCTGATAGTAGCGCTCGATGGCTTGGTGATTTCGTATTGGATTGCGAAGCGCCGAAAGGAACCTTATCGAGCCCTATTCAACATGTCCGCTCCGGCCGTCTCAGCTTGGTGTTCGTCGGAGTTCTTTTTCTGGGCAGCCGGCCTTGTGCCACTCGCTCAGGTGACGGGAACGGCAACAGGCGCTGCCCCAATCGATTTGAATCGTCTCCTTCCGTGGCTCTTCCTATTCGCAGCACTTTATTTCGTACTGAATAGCGGGCTGATTGCGATCATCATTTCAATCGAAACACGTCTTCCTGCATTCAAGGTTTGGCGAAGGAATTTCATCTGGCTTTCGCTCAACTACTTTTGTGGCGCATCCGTCGCGCTGCTCCTGGTCGTCTATACCGGCCAAATAGACTTGCGATTCCTTGGTGTCGCCGTGCCTTTACTCCTGGTCTTGTATTTTGTCTTCAAGATTTCCATGGAAAAAGTGGAGGACGCGAATCGCCACGTTGAAAGTCTCAATCGACTGTACGTCTCCACAATCGAAACGCTTGCGATGGCCATAGACGCCAAAGACCAAGTCACTCACGGACACATTAGACGCGTTCAGAAGCATGCCGTCGCGCTGGCAGAGGAACTGGGCGTTCGGAACACCCAACTTATCAAGGCGATTGAAGCCGCGGCCCTGTTGCACGACATGGGTAAGCTGGCAGTCCCTGAACACATACTCAACAAGCCCGGCCGTCTCACCAAAGCTGAGTTCGAGAAAATGAAGTCACATGCGAGCATCGGAGCTGACATCCTGTCAGCCGTGGAATTTCCCTATCCGGTGGTCCCTATCGTTCGTCACCACCATGAATCGTGGGACGGAACGGGATACCCGGATGGCGTCAAGGGTGCTGACATTCCAATTGGCGCACGAATTCTTGCTGTAGTGGATTGCTTCGACGCCCTTACGTCAGATCGACCATACCGCAAGAGTCTCAGCGACAAGGAGGCCATCGAAATACTCACACAGAGAAGAGGGTCGATGTACGATCCGCTCGTCGTGGATACATTCGTGAGAGTGTACGAGACATTCGAACGCGATCAAGCACCTGTCTCAGGGCCCTCCGATCCCGCCAGCGTTCCAGCACACCAGCCGGAGAGAGGAAATATTGGGGAACCGAGAGGACATGGCCAAGAAGCCACCGTGCCGTCATGGGCGCCGAGCAACGCAGGAACTGGGCGTGAGTTACTGCATGGTCCCGATTTCGCGCAAGCCCTTGTGACGAAGGTTGGGCGCTCGTTCCCCGGCGCGCTCGTAGTCTTCTATCGCTATGATCTTGATTCCGATGTCTTGATTGCCACAAACGTGATGGGCCAGGATGCTGACAGATTGAAGGGCCTGATTATTGGAAGAGGAGAACGCCTCAGCGGATGGGTCGCAGCAAACGCTAGGCCAATCCTCAACTCCGATCCTGCGTTGGATCTGCAAGAACTGTCGGCAAGGTTTGCCGTCCCACTTCGGACTTCGATGAGCATTCCCATGGTGATCGATGGCGTCGTAGCGGGTGTACTTACTCTGTACTCGGCAGACCCCAAGGGCTATGATCCCCAGCATCAGAGCAGCGTCGAGGCTATCTGCAAGGCGGTTCTCCCCGCGGCTTATCCGCTTCTTATGGCGAACTCCGGTTGACACGCACTCGTAACGGCTCGTCTCTTGAGGCTTTGTTTGCCTCACGACCGGTGCACAGAAAGAAGAGATTAGCGCAAGTTGGACTTCCCCTCCTGGGAGACTTTCGAGACAATGCTCAGCCGCCAACTGCTTCTAGTCTAGTCGATAAGGAGTGCTGGGGGGATGGAACTTGCTGACACTGCTCGAATCTTATGGGCAAAGGGCCGGTATCGAGAGGCCTTTGAGACGCTGGAGTCCCGTCCTGTGCGAGGGGACAGGAGGGTCGTCGACCTACTGAGAGCGAACCTGCTGGAAAAACTTGGCCGAGCTGGCCAAGCACGGGCCCTCATCGATTCGATCGCGAAGTCGAAGGGCCTGACCACTGCTCAGCAGGGGGAATGTGAATTCATTTCTTCACTCCTCGATTCCTGCGAGGGGAATTTCGATTCAGAACTCAAACACCTGCAGAAGGCGATCGATTGTTTCGAACGGGCACAGGACGTTGGGCAGTTGTGTTGGGGCCAACTTCGTCTACTTGCACTAGTTGCAGACCGAATTGGCCCCGAATCCGCTGGGGGCCTTCTCTCTAGGTTGCGTGCGAATGTCTCGAGAGCAGGTGACTCAACGATCACCTCGGCTCTCCACATTTTCGTAGCTGAGCTGGACGGTAAAAGGGGCCTTGTATCCAGCGCCGTCAAGCACACGATGATGGGCCTTCGTCTGCTGGCCTCGTCGTCCAACCTTTGGCTGGAAGCCTGGGCCCATAACAACCTGCTAGCTCTGTCGATCATCGAGTCTGACTTCGATCGCGCGCACAGACATGGCCAGACTGCGCTCGCCGTGAGCGAGGAGTGCGGCGCTGACCACGTACGCAGGAGGTGCCTCGGGAATCTTGGGAATCTGCACCTCGCCACGGGGGACTACGAAACGGCGCTGGCGTACCTTGAACGGTCTCTTGAAGGCGCGCCACCGAAGGCAGAGTACGTCAGCGCCGCATTCGAAAGCATCGCTCGGATCTATCTCGCTCAAGGCAAGCCGGATGAATGTATTCGGCTGCTCGACAGAATCGACCACAGCATCCGGGACTCAGTCGCGAAGGGGCGCTACGTCCATAGGCACTCCAAGCTGACGAGAATTGAAGTGTTTCTGAACCGTGGAGATTGGGCTGACGCGTTGAGCTGTGCGAACACTGTCTTGCCACTAGCGATTCAGTCGCAGGACAATCTTCTGTGTTGCATGACTCACGTGCTTCGCTCGGCGGCGTTGTTCGGGCTAGGCAGGATCGATGGTTTTCGCGAGGCAGTTGAGGCTGCCGCCAAGTACGTTCCAGAGGTTCCGATCCTTGCTTACGCGAGCTACGAGGCAACGCTCGCGTCTGTGCTGGCTCAGGCCGGTCAACCTGCGACCGCAGAAGGACATCGCGGACGGTTCAGAAGGATTCATGGGCTGGCTGGCGGACCAGATAAGATTGAGAGCGCGTTGTCCAGAGCGTCCGAGGCGCCGCGGAATCCTGGCGACGTTGAAAACGAACACTGCCGTCCTTCCGCAAATCTCCTCCAGAACATCGCCGCCTTGCTGCTCCATGCCGGGCGGCCCGAACTGGTCGCCACCGGCCTCGTCGCCGTGCTGGCCGACAGTACCGCCGTCGACGGCGCCGTCGCCATCGCCCTCGCCGAGGACGGATCCTCGGAGACGCTCGCGACGTTCGGCGACATCGCCCCCACGGCCGCCACCCGCACGTTCGCGATTGGGTCGGCCCGCGGTCGGACCGTCAAGGTCACCTGCCAGCCGCACCCCGACATCGAATCGCTCGCCACCCTCAACGGCATCACATTTCTGCTCGGCATCGTCGCCAGCCTCGAGCGCGCACAGGCCGAACGCGAGGAGCGCCTCACGCTCTGGCCCCTCGAGGAGCTGCCCTCCTCTGACAGCGACGCCGTCATGACCGGCCAGATGCGCGACCTGATGGCGTTTGTCCGCAAAGTCGCGCGCGCGAACGTCAGCGTGCTCCTCACAGGCGAAAGCGGCACCGGCAAGGAAGTCCTCGCCCGCGCCATCCACAGCTACTCGGGCCGCGCCACCAAGCCGTTCGTGCCGTTCAATTGCACCGCCGTGCCTCGCGAGCTCATCGAGAGCCAGCTGTTTGGCTACCGTCGCGGCGCGTTCACCGGCGCCGATCGCGACAACCACGGGCTCATCCGTGCCGCGCGGGACGGCACGCTCTTCCTGGACGAGATCGGCGAGCTCGGGCTGGACCTGCAGCCCAAACTCCTCCGCTTCCTCGAATCGGGCGAGATTCATCCGCTCGGCGAACCCACCCCGCTGACCGTCGACGTCCGCATCGTCGCCGCCACCAACGCCAACCTCGACGAGCTCGTGCAGGCCGGCCGCTTCCGCGAGGACCTTTTCTATCGCCTGAACGTCATCCGCCTCACGATTCCGCCGCTGCGCGAGCGTCGAGACGAAATCCCCGCCCTCGTCCACCATTTCGTCCTGCGGGCCGCCGAGGAGTTCGAGAAGGGCCGCGTCCGCGTGGCCGAAGAAACCATGGAGCACCTGCTGCTCTATCGCTGGCCGGGCAACGTACGGGAGCTGCAGAACGAGATCCGCCGGATGGTCGCGCTCGCCGAACCCGACACCGTCCTGAAACCTTCCGCCCTGTCGCTTCAGATCCTCAAATCCACCCCCAGAGCCTCACGACAGTCGGGCAGCGGCGCCGAGCTCGCCGTCACGCTCACCGACAAGCTGATCCCGACCCTGTCCAGGATCGAACGCGAGATGATCAAGGTCGCGCTGCGGACAAGCCACGGCCGTGTCGAGGCCGCCGCTCGCGCTCTCGGCATCTCACGCAAGGGCCTCTACCTGAAGCGACAGCGCCTCGGCCTCTGAGGGCGGACACCACCCCGGTTCAGCACATGCGGGCGTCGAATCGGACGCCTGCCGACGCGCCGAGCGCCGCCGGTCGAGACCTCGTGCTCACCAAGCTACCGTTTCATCTACTGCGAGGCGCCCGGCTCGAGGAACTGCAGGTGGGCCACGTCAGGCGTCGCCGTCACGAGCGACACCATCGCCAAACCCGCTCATCGTCTTCAGACCCTCCTGCTCGACGTCAATCGACGGGTTCGACCCTGATGCGCGTGAAGGTAGGGGGTGCAGCCCATCTGATCTACTGAAGTTGGCGCAGAAGCCGCGAAGAACCATCAGTCGAAGAAACGGAGACGGCCACGTATAATGCCGCGACCGGCCTCAGCCTGCAGACAACAGCGCTCGCCAACGAGGCCTACATGTGGCTGGTCGACTGCAAGCGCATGCAGTGGCAGAACCGCGCCCCTGGTTGTATCGGGAAGTGACCGGCCCGATCGCGAATGGACACTGACCGCAGGAATCACGTCGATCAGCTGCTACAGTCCGTACTCGACCTGCCCGCGGTCGAGCGCGACGCCTATCTTCGCAACGGCGTGCGGCGGCGACCAACGGCTGGAAGACGAAGTCCGTTCGCGACTCGCCGCACGCGACCGTGCCGACAGGCTCCACGGCGATCCACTGATCGGTCAGACGCTCTCGCACTCCCGCATCGTCGAGAAGCACGGCGGCGGTGGGATGGGCGTGGTGTACAAAGCCGAGGATTCGCGGCTGCACCGTCCCGTGGCGCTCAAGTTCGTCTCCGCCGAGCTGGCGAGTGATGCCGAGGCGCTGAGCCGCTTTCAGCGGGAAGCGCGGACCGCCTCGGCGCTCAGCCATCCCCACATCTGCACGATCTACGACATCGGCGAGCAGGACGGTCGAGCGTTCATCGCCTTGGAGTATCTGGAGGGCGCGACGCTGAAGGACCGCCTCGCCGCCGGTCCTCTCGGACTCGAGACGGTGCTGCGGCTCGGGATCCAGATCGCGGACGCCATGGACGCCGCGCATACCGCGACTGTCATCCACCGCGACATCAAACCGGCGAACATTTTCGTCAGCGCGCGTGGTCACGCCAAGCTCCTCGACTTCGGCCTGGCGAAGATGCGCGCGCCAACCTCGCCCGAGACCGACGTCACGACCATGGCCGGGACGATGCAGGGCGCCGTGATGGGAATGCTCGCCTACATGGCGCCGGAGCAGGCGCGCGGCGAGGCGGTGGATCACCGCGCCGACCTCTGGAGCGTCGGGCTGGTGCTGTACGAAATGGCCAAGGGCACGCGGCCCGCGCCTGGCGTCCAGCTGCGGGTCGAGGCGTCTCCCGCGGCAGAGCCTGATCAAGGCCTACCAGCTGCGCCATCGCGCCAGCGACATCGAGCGCTTTTCGATCGAAACCTTTTACGACCGCGACGTGACGGGCAACCTCGAACGGGAACAACGGACATTGGAAGCGTGGGCGCAGAGCTACCCCCGCGACCCATCGCCTCACGCACTGCTTGCGGGTCTGGCCCTGACCAGCACCGGCCAAGACGAGCTGGCGATTGCCGAAACCGAGAAGGCCATTGCGCTGAATCCCGACCAGACGCCGGCGTATATCAACAGGGCGTTCAATCAGCTCTACCTGAATCGTCCTGATGATGCGTTGCTGACGGTCGCGCGAGGGAGCGCAAGCTGGAACGCGACGGGGTGCTGCTGGTTCCCTATTTCGTCGCCTTCTTGAAGGGGGATGACTGGCGTACCTCGCGGCCCGGCAGCCCGCCGAAGCCGCCGCTGAGTTCCAGCGGATTCTCGATCATCGCAGCATCGTACTCGTCGATCCGATGGACGCGCCGGCGCGCCTGCAGCTGGCACGAGCGCTCGCGCTCTCGGGCGACACGGTGGAGGCGAAGAGCGCCTACAGCGATCTCTTGATGTCTGGAAGAACGCCGACCCGGACATGCCGGTTCTCGAGGAAGCCCTGGCGGAATACGCACGCCTGCCGTGAGCGGCGCGTCCGGTTCTACTACGGGGCTCATCTCACGGCGCTTCCGTTCGACGCGCCTCCTGCCCACGCGTCACGAGACAATCTGCATCGGGTGGTGGCGGTGCCCGCGTCGCACACGATAGGTTTCGAAGTCGTTGCGGTCGAGTGTGAACACTCGACGCGTGTCCGACGCCTCGGCGGCGGTGACCAGGGACGCGTCGGCAAGGTCCATCGCGTGATCGGCGTAGAGCTCCATCAGCTCGAACGCGCGGGTCAGCGCCGCTCGATCCAGAAACCACGCCGACAGGCCTCCACCTTGGATGAACTCCCGCAGACGGTTCGAGCCGACGCTGGCGGGACCGAGCATGTGGAACGTCTCGGTGAGCACCGGGATGGTGGTGACCAGAGGCTCGGCGATCCTCCTGAGGGCCTTCCGGCAGCGCGCGTGCTGGCCGTCCTTCGGGTCGAACAAGGCGACCAGCGGCCCGGTGTCCACGACAATCATCGCCCGAGCTTCCTGCGGACGGCGGCCCTCACGCCGCGTCTTGTATCGGTCGACGCTGCCATGGCATAGCCTCCGGGTCCGAGGTCGAGCTGCTCATAGAGGTCCCACGGTCGTCTTCCGACATCCTCGCGGACACGCTGCTTCAGCGTCCTGAGCCCCTGCTTCAGGGCCTCGGAAATCGGGAGCCCGGTTGCGTCGCGGATCTGCTGGAGTGCGGCCTCCGCCTCGTCGTCGAGTCTGACAGTTCGTGTCGCCATACGGGCACCGTATTACAGATCGTAATACAGGTGGGGGCTCTGCGGACAATCGCGAGCCCGTGCGGGCGCAGGCCGTGCGAGACCTCTTGCAGCCCGCTCACGGCGAAGGCGATCCATGACCGCGGGCCGCCGGGCCATCGGACAGCGCCTCGGCTTGAGCGCCGGCCCCGACCACGCTGGAACTGACCGGCGATCGTGCATCCGCCCGGGACTCTGACACCGACCCGCCAAGAGCAACGCCCCGTGTCGCCAGGCGCCGCGCCTGCTCCTCCTGAAGCAGCGCCTCAATGGACGACACGAGCACGCGCTGAGACCCGCCTTGCGTGCGGATGGTCGACAGCTTTCCTTCGCGGATGCGGTAGTAGACGGTTCGTCGCGAGACGCCGAGAACTTCCGCCGCGTGGACGATCAGGAGGCTCCGCCTGCGCTCCACCAGTGATCCCCTGAGCCCCGGCGCACATTCGGTGCCACGAGCCGACCGAAGATACATGCAGCTAAATCGCTCAAGAGGCGCTGTCGACGGGCCTCTCGCTGGGGAATGAGATGCTCGTGGAGTAGTGGCTACTCGGCGCGTGACCGAAAAGAGAGGAAAGAAGGTTCGGCGCCTTGGGGGCCCTCGTGCTAAGATTTTGAAGCGTCAAAACCATGGATGCCAGGAGTGAAAACCGGGCGCCCCTTCCGCGCGCGTGGCGCGTCGACCGCGCCAGCGTCAGCCTCCCCGAAGTGCACGGCACGATCGCCGTTCCGAGCGGCGTCGGCTTCTGGCGAAAGATGCTCGCCTTTGCGGGGCCTGGATACCTCGTGGCCGTCGGCTACATGGACCCGGGCAACTGGGCGACCGACCTCGCGGGCGGCGCCCGCTTCGGCTACACGCTGCTCAGCGTCATCATGATCTCCAACCTGATGGCGATCCTGCTGCAGGCGCTCGCCGCGCGCCTCGGCATCGCCAGCGGCCGCGACCTCGCCCAGGCCTGCCGCGACAGCTACTCGCGCCCAACGACGATGGCGCTGTGGGTGGTGTGCGAGATTGCCATCGCCGCCTGCGACCTGGCGGAGGTCCTGGGAGCCGCCATCGCCCTCAACCTGCTGTTCGGCTTGCCTCTCATCTGGGGCGTGTCGCTGACCGCGCTCGACGTGCTCATCGTGCTGTATCTGCAGAACCGTGGATTCCGCTACGTCGAGGCGCTCGTCGTCTCGCTGATTCTGCTCATCGCGGGCTCGTTCGCTGTCGAGCTCTGGCTCGCCAAGCCGGACCTGAGCGCAGTCGCCACCGGTTTCGTGCCGCAGCCGTCTATCCTCGGCAACGCTGCGATGCTCTACATCGCCATCGGGATTCTGGGCGCAACGGTCATGCCCCATAACCTGTATCTGCACTCGTCGATCGTGCAGACGCGCAAATACCTGGACACGCACGAGAGCAAGCGCGAGGCCATTCGCTTCGCAACCATCGACTCGTCGGTGGCGCTGATGTCGGCGCTCTTCATCAACGCCGCCATCCTCGTCATGGCTGCGGCGACGTTTCACGGGACGGGGTACGAGGAGGTCGCCGACATCTCCGACGCGTACAAGCTCCTCTCGCCGCTGCTCGGCACCACGGCCGCCAGCACGCTCTTCGCGGTCGCGCTGCTCTGCTCGGGTCAGAACGCGACGCTGACTGGCACGCTCGCCGGCCAGATCGTCATGGAAGGCTTCATCAATCTTCGGCTCCGGCCGTGGCTGCGCCGCCTCATCACCCGCCTCATCGCCATCGTGCCCGCCATCGTCGTGATCACGATCTATGGAGACCGGGGCACCGGACCGTTGCTCATTCTCAGCCAGGTCATCCTGAGCCTGCAGCTGCCGTTCGCGGTATTTCCGCTCGTCGCGTTCACGAGCGACCGGGCCAAGATGGGGGCATTCGTCAGCCCGACCTGGGTGAAGCTCCTGGCCTGGACCGTCGCCCTCGTGATTGCCGCGCTGAACGCGTGGCTGCTGTTCCAGACCTTCACGGGTGGATGGTGATGGACGGCGAGTTGTTCCGGTGGATCATGGCGGGCGCGCACGTCCTGGTCATGCCGGTCGCCGCCTATCATCGGATCCGGTCGCAGGCATCCGGCGAGCGGCTCGATCGCCGCCAGGAAGGCTGGGCCGTCCTCCTCCTGCTGCGCCCGTTCGGCCTTGCCGCGATGGTCGGCCTCGTCACGTACATGATCCGCCCATCGTCAATGGCGTGGGCGTCGCTGCCTCTTCCTTTGTGGCTGCGGTGGTTGGGCGTCGTCTCCCTCGCCATCGGCGGGGGCCTTCTCGCCTGGACGCTTCACACGCTCGGCCCCAACCTCACGGACACCGTCGTGACGAGGCGGAGCCATACGCTGGTCACCAGCGGACCCTACCACTGGGTTCGCCACCCGTTCTATGATGCGGCAGCGTTGTGGATCTTCGGTAACGCCCTCGCCGCGGCGAACGGGTTCGTGCTGGCGACTGGCGCGGTGGCGGCCATGTGGCTCATCATCCGCACGCGGCGTGAGGAGGCGAATCTGCTGGCCCGCTTCGGCGGCCACTATCAAGCGTATACGGCCCGGACCGGTCGATTCCTGCCCGGCGTGGGGAAGTCCCGGCCGTAGGGTGAGCTGCGCATGTACAAGCGGATTCTTGTGGCCGTGGAGAACTCGTCCGCCGACCAGACCATTCTGGCGCACGTCCGCGATCTCGCGCGGCTCACGGGCGCCGAACTGATTCTCGTCCACGTCGCCGACGGATGGGCCGCCCGGAACTTCGACCAGCTGAACCTGCGCGAGTCCGAGGAAATGAGGGCCGATCGTGTCTACCTCGATGATCTGCAGAGGCGTTTGAGCGCCGAGGGATTCACCGTGCGCACGGTGCTGGCCAAGGGTGACCCGGCCACCGAACTGATTCGAGCAGTCGAGACCCAGGCCGTCGATCTGATCGCCATGTCGACCCATGGGCACCGCTTTCTCGCCGACCTCGTGTACGGCGCCACCGCAGACCGCGTCCGCCACCTGGTCAGAGTCCCCGTGCTCCTGCTCCGCGCGCAATAGCGGTTTCTCACGACCACGCGTCGATTGGCGACACGCCGGCGGAGATCGGAGCGGAGCTCACACGAGCCGGCGGCCCCTGATCTCTTCGAGGATCCGCAGGGGCGCGCGGCTCTGGTCGAGCATCGCCTCGATCGGGAGCAGGAACGTCTGCTCGAGCTGATGTTGCCCCGCCATCGCCGCGTGACTCACCTGGTCGGTGAAGGCAATCCACGTCGAGCCCGACGGGAAGTCCACCGCCTCCTGGTCGGAGTGCTGTTGAAACTCCGCGTCCTGCTTCATCCGGTCGTGGATCCCGAGCATCAGCGCGTCATACGGCGTGCGCCGCGACTTGGTGATGTGAAGCGCCTGAAGCAGCACCATCGTTCCCGGCCACGGCAGCGGCAGGCCTGTTGCGTAGCGGTCGGCCACGCGGCGGAAATCCTCGCCGACACGCCAGGATCGAGGACGGCCGGCTGGGTTGACGTTGCTGAACAGGCGAAGGATTCGACGCCCCTGCACGGGGTTGGCCGGAAAGCTGTCGACGTGCAGCCTGGTGTCGTCCTTTCTCCACGACGCCGGACGCCCGGCGATCTCTGCCGGCCGGAAGCTCGCTCGTGCACGGTGGACGCGGCCCGCGTACCCGGGCAGGAGGCTGGTGACGAGCGCCGCGGCCGCTTCGCTGAACCGCGCCAGGAGGCCTCGGAGTGGTTCGACGTCTGACCCCGCCAGCCTTGTACCACCCACTCGACCTGTGGACGGGTCGAAGCTGGCGTTCTTGGCCGACGCGAGAATCGCCGGCGAAAAGACAGGCCCTTCATCGGGGAGCACAGCAAAGCCCAGCGCCGGCAGGAACAGCACGCGCCCATCTTCGAGGGCCGCGGCTGCCGAGCGCTCGACTTCCGCGGTGGGCGGTTCGCGCCAGCCTGAATGCTCCACCGTGTGTAGGCGTTTCACGCTCACCACGGATGTAGAATGCCGGCGTGATGACGATCGAGGCGAGCCGCGTGCAGAGGTTGCGGGCCGGCCTGATGACGGCGCTCGTGCTCGCGGCCATCCTGACCAGTGTCGTCCGGCCCACGGCTCGACAACAGAGCGATGACGCAAGTGCGCATTCGGCGCTTGATCAAGCGCAGGTTCCCCCTGCGGACGCCTCGTTCGACGTGGTCGAGAAGTCGATCGTCGAACTGCAGGACGCGATGCGGTCGGGACGGACGAGGTCGCAGCAGATCGTCGAGTCCTATCTGGCCCGCATCAGGAAATACGACAAGGAGGGGCCCACCATCAACGCGTTCATCGCCCTCAATCCTCGTGCGGTCGAGACGGCGCGGGCCCTGGACGAGGAGCGCCGCACGCGAGGAGCACGTGGACCCCTGCACGGCATCCCGATCGTCGTGAAGGACAACTTCGCCACCCTTGATCTGCCGACCACCGCGGCCTCGCGGGCCCTGGAGGGCTTCGAGACCCGCCGCGACGCTTTCATCGTGACGAAGCTCAGGGACGCTGGCGCAGTGATCCTTGGCAAGACGAACCTTCACGAGCTCGCGTACGGGATTACGACGATCAGTTCGATGGGCGGCCAGACGCGAAACCCGTACGACCCGACGCGGAATCCGGGCGGCTCGAGTGGAGGCACGGGCGCCGCCATCGCCGCCAACTTCGCGGCCGCCGGCCTGGGCAGCGACACCTGCGGCTCGATCAGGAACCCCGCGGCCAGCAACAACCTCGTCGGCCTTCGCGGCACGATGGGCCTGTCGAGCCGCGACGGTATCGTGCCGCTCTCGCACAGTCAGGACATCGGCGGGCCGCTCGCGCGGAGCGTCACCGACCTGGCCATCATGCTGGACGCGACGGTAGGGCCGGACGCGGCGGACCCGGTCACTGGCGCAGGCCAGGGCCGGATCCCACGCTCGTATCTCTCGACCGTTGGCGACAGCAGCCTTGGCGGCGTACGGATAGGCGTGTTCGCGCCGCTCATGGGATCGGCGTCCGAGGACGTCGAAGTGGCAACAATCGTACGCGGGGCCGTCGACGCGATGCGCCGCCTGGGCGCAACCGTGATCGACGTGGCCCTGCCCGGCTTCGACGAGCTCATCATGGGCACCAGCGTCATCAACGCGGAGTTCAAGTTCGACCTGATGGACTTCCTCGCGCGCTACCCGGGTGCGCCCGTCCGGACGCTGGACGAGATCCTCGGCAGCGGCCGTTACGATCCGGCGGTCGAGGGCGTGTTGAAGCGGGCGAACGCGGTGGAGTCCCGCGTGTCGGACACCTATCGGCAGGCCCTCGACAAGCGCGGCATTGTCAGGCAGACCATTGACGGACTCATGGCGGAACGCGGCCTTGCTGCGCTCGCGTATCCGACGCTCCGGCGCAAGCCGGCCATCATCGGCCAGCCGCAGGGCGGCTCGAACTGCCAGCTCAGCGCCACGACCGGGCTCCCCGCAATCAGCATCCCGGCCGGGTTCACGGCCGACGGGCTTCCGGTCGGCCTGGAACTGCTTGGCCGGGCGTTCAGCGAGCCGACTCTGCTGCAAGTGGCCTTTGCGCATGAGCGCGAGGTGCGTCCGCGACGTCCGCCTCGTCTGACTCCCTGAGCGGCAATGATCCTATAATGGCGGTTCCCGCGTCATCTCTCTGGAGCGCCATATGAACTGGTTGCGCCCGGTGCTGGCCGTTGCCGTGCTGATGACCGTTGCCCCGAGCCGTCCGAACGGACAGGATCGGCCTGCGAAAAACCCCTTCGAAGGCAACGCCGAGGCCATCCGCGCCGGACAGGGTCTGTTCCGGGCGCGGTGCGCCGACTGTCACGGCATGGATGCGCGTGGCGTCCGCGCGCCGGACCTGACACAGGTCTGGGCGTCGGGCCGGACCGATGATGGGTTGTTCAAGACGCTCAAGGAAGGTGTGCCCGGAACGGAGATGCCGGCCGGCACCCGGATGTTCGATCACGAAGCCTGGCAAATCCTGGCCTACCTCCGCACGCTGGCGGCCTCGGCGCTGACGGACCCGCCTCGCGGCAACGCGGAAAACGGCCAGCGGATCTTCCGCGCGAACTGCGCGAGCTGCCACCGCGTCAACGGCGTCGGCGGACGTCTCGGACCGGACCTCTCGCGCGTGGGTGCCGCGCGCACGCGCGATCTCATCGTCCGTCAGATCCGGGGCGCCACCGAAGACTTCCGTCCGGGATACGAGCCGGTCACGCTGACGCTGCCCAACGGGCAGCCCCTCCACGGCGTAAAGAAGAACGAGGACATGTTCTCGGTCCAGATCATGGACACCCGCGAGCGCATTCAAGGCTACGAGAAGGACAAGATGCGTGCCGTCGTCGACGACACCAAGTCCGCCATGCCCGCGTACGGTCCCGATCGGCTGAGCGACGGCGACCTCGACGACCTCGTACGGTACCTGCTCACGCTGCGCGGCTTCAATCCGTCGGTTGGTCCATAGACTTGGCGTCCGGACCGGATCTTCGAGCCAGGAGGCCTATGCGCGCCAGAATCCTTCGTGTCGTCAAGATCGGGCTGGTGGCCGGTCCGCTTGGTGCGGCTGTCGTGGCCCAGCAGCCTCCTCCCGCGCTCGTCACCTCGCAGGAGCTCGTCGACGGCCTGCGGCCGGACGGCAGCCGCTGGCTGACCTTCGGCGGCAACTACGCCAACCACCGCTTCAGTCCGCTCACACAGATCACGCCGGACAACGTCAGCCGGCTGGTCCCGCAGTGGACGTTCCAGACGGCCACGCTCGGCCAGTTTGAAACCACACCGCTGCTGCGCGACAACGTGCTGTACGTCACGGGGCCCCAGAACGTCGCCTGGGCGATCGACGCGCGGACCGGCCGCCAGATCTGGCGGTACCGGCGCGAGCTGCCCGCCACCGGTCTGACGGCCTGCTGCGGCCTCGTCAACAAAGGGTTTGGCGTGCTCGGCGACAAGCTCTTCATGACCACGCTCGACGCCCATCTGCTGGCGCTCGACATGCGGACCGGCGCCGTTGCCTGGGACGCCACGCTCGAGGACTACAAGATCGGGCACGCCGCGACGATTGCGCCGCTCGTGGTGAAGGACAAGGTGATCGTCGGCATCGCCGGCGGCGAGTTCGGCATCCGCGGATTCATCGACGCCTACGACGCGCAGAGCGGCAAGCGCGCCTGGCGCTTCTACACGGTTCCCGGACCGGGCGAGCCGGGCAATAACACATGGGCTGGGGATTCCTGGAAGCGCGGCGGCGCCGGCGTCTGGGTCACCGGCGCGTACGATCCCGAGCTCAATCTCGCGTACTTCGGCACGGGCAATCCGGGCCCCGACTACCACAGCGAGAGCCGCGAGGGCGACAATCTCTACAGCGACTCGATCGTGGCGCTCGATGCCGACACCGGAAGGCTCCGCTGGCACTACCAGTTCACGCCGCACGACGTCCACGACTGGGATGCGACGCAGGTGCCCGTGCTCGCCGACCTTCCGATCGGCGGCCAGACGCGCAGAGTCGTGATGTTCGCCAACCGCAACGGCTTCTATTACACGCTCGACCGCGCCACCGGGCGACTGATCGTCGGCAGGCCGTTCGTGACGACGACCTGGGCGAAGGAGATCGGGACCGACGGCCGGCCGATCGTGCTGCTCGGATCCATTCCGGACGAGAAGGGGCAGTTTGCCTGCCCGGATATCACCGGCGGCACGAACTTCTGGCCGCCCGCCTACGACCCCGGCTCGCGGCTGTTCTTCGTCAACGCCCGCGAAGTCTGCGCGACCTACTATGCGTGGAAGCCCGAGTTCACGCCGGGCGAGCGCTACACGGGCGGTGCCGCACAGCGGGCGCGCGACCGTAACAACCCGCCGTACGGCGCGCTTCGGGCCATCGATCCCGCGACCGGCGAGCGCAAGTGGGAATTCAGGTATCTCAACCCGTCGACCTCCGGTCTGATGACGACCGCGTCGGGGCTGATCTTCACGGGCGACAGCGAGGGCAATCTGCTGGCGGTCGACTCCAAGGGCGGCAAGCTGCTCTGGCGCTACCAGATGGGCGCCAACCTCCACGGCACGAGCGTCATCACCTACATGGTCGACGGACGGCAGCACGTGCTCGTGCCGGCCGGCACGACCCTGACGGCATGGGCGCTGCCCGAGACGTCGAGGCCGGGCGCGAGATAGCTGTCAGCGACCAACCCCGCGTGCAATCGAGCCCAGCGCCGTCAGAAACAGAATCGCCCCGACCGGCACCAGGAGGATGCCCAGTCCGGGATCGCCGCCGAAGAAGCCGACGCCGCCGAGGAAGAACCCGCCCGGCAGCAGCACGCTGGCCGACACGAGCGCGATCGAGACCAGCGGGACATTGCGGAATCCGGTGCCGCCCGCTCCTCGAAGCGTGAGCCCGAACAGGACGTGCACGACACCGACGAGCGCACCGTGGGCGTGTGCCAGACGCCACATGAGCCGCCGCGTGTCGTTGGCCACATCCAGATAAGCGCCGACCTTGAACCCGTGAAGCGTCTCGAGCAGCAGACCCAGCGCGGCGAACACCAGCAGGGACCACCAGCCGAATCTCAGATGCCGCCGGGCGTAGGTGGCCATCTCATTCACGGTAGTAGATCCGTCGGTTGTCGCGCTCGGCCAGCAGGCGATCCAGGCGCTCGGCGATGAACGTGCCGTCCGGGTTGAACAGGAGCGCCGCGTCGCCGGATCGGCCCTGGCGCGCGCGCGAGTCGCGCCAGATCTCGAGCGCCCGGCGGCGGCGCGCGAGGCGCTGCTCCTGCGGCGCCACGAAGTCGAACTCGAACCCCTCGTATTCGGGCAGGGTCTTGAGTGACCTCGCCGCGATATAGCGGACCGCGTCGTACGAATCGTTCAGCAGCAGCCCGAGGTACGGAGCCATCCAGTTGGTGCCCGACGCCTGCTGGGCGGGTCTCCATCCGAGCGCCTGCGCGATGATCGCCCGCTTCCCGGCATCGCCCCTGAGCAGCCAGACCACCGATGCGGCAACCGACCGGTCATCCTCGCCGAGCGCCTGTGGGCGTGGGATGGTATACCACTGCTCGAGGTGCTCGGCCGTCCACGACAGCGTCTTGTCGAGATGGCAGAGGTTGCAGGCGTTCGGCCGCCCGGTGTCGAGACTGGCCTGCACGGACGGACTGCTGATCTGATGACTCCGGATGGTCTTGAGCAGGCCGTACGTCGTGTGAGGCATGTGGCAGTTGTAGCAGGAGCTGCCGGACGAATCGGCGCGGTGCCTGGTGTGGTTGGCCAGGCCCGTCCCACCGAAGGGCGCATGACACGACAGGCACGCGCCGTTGCCCTGGGCGGACGAGATCAACTGGTCGTCGGCCCAGCCGGCCAGTGGGCGCGTGTCGTCCGCCGCCTTGTGCATCGAGTGGCACGACAGGCAGGACAGCGTGCGCGAGGGCTCGGTCGCGTTCTTGTAACAGGGCGAGTCGATGAGCCCGTTATATTCGCGGCCGGTCGACCGGACCATTCCATCGGACCAGAAAATGTCCCGCACGAAGTTCGCGTCCTGATCGAGCAGCCGCTTCATCGTCTCGGAGCCCATGTTGGTCGTCGGCTGCACGATGAAGCGGGTCGTGGCCAGTTCGTCGCCGGGTCGATACGGCAACCCGCTCCGGTTCGCATGACGCTCGTCGGAGGGATCGTGGAACTCCCAGAGCGAGTGGCACTGCCCGCACACCTGCGAGGCACGCTGCGGCGAGAGCCGCGCGGGCTGCACCAGTGTCGAATCGACCTGCCCGGTCAGGTGCAGGATGTATCGCCGCCACGGGTTGCGGTTCGCCTGCACGTGCTCGCCCGCAGGTCCGTGGCAGCTCTCGCACGCGATGCCGAACTCCACCGCTTTGGTATCCACATCCTGGGTGAACAGCGCTTCCGATCCGAACGGGGTGCTGAACTCGGGCCTTCCCTGCGTGGTGTGACAGACGACGCAGACGCCGTTCCAGCTGCCGCTCTCGGACACCAGCGGCACGTTCGGTGGATGCATGGTGGCCGACCACCGGGGGATCCACCGGCGTTCCGAGACCAGCTGAATCGCTGGAAGCTGTCCCAGCGTGCGTCCATGACCAGTCGCGTACCAGTAGATCTGCTGATGATGGGAGCCTGTGGTCATCACGACCCGGCGTCTGATGCGCGGTGGCGCGTCACCCTTGCCGTCCCAGTCCGGCTCGTCGAGCTCGGCCCACAGCTCGCGGCCCGACACCTCGAGGCGCATGGGCCGGCCCGGCACATCGGCTACGGTGACGCCGTCGAAGTTCGCGATGACAGACTCGGGCGTGGCCACCTGCGTCATCGTGCGATGAAACGACGCGTGCCAGCTCGCATACTGCGAGGGGTGGCAGGCCTGGCAGGCGCTCGAGGACACGTACTCGTCGGTTCGCACCTGAATGGGACGGTCGGAAATCGCCTGTTCCGGACGAGCGCCCACGCGGCGGCCGAGTAGTTCGTAACCAAACGCTGTGGCGGCCCCGATCGCAGCCGTCGCCACCAACGCCGGCCCGAGACGAGCGGGAATCATCGCGTCCCTCGTTGTCCCCGGGGCGGATTATAAGGGCCCGTCCCACGCTGGTCGAATTTTCCGAGAGGCGTTGGCCCTGACACGGGGCCGTGAAAGCCGACGCGAACCCCGCATTTCGTGCTGACAGCCGGCCGTCCGAGTGGCATGCTTGGAAGGCGATGAAACGCCTATCGATCGTGTTGCTGAGCGTTGCCAGCGTGGCGGCAGGCTCGCTGGGGCTCCGGGCCCAGCAGCAGGGAGGCGATGGACCGCGCTACACGAATGGCGCGAACCTGGTCCGCCCGGCCAACTACCGGGAATGGACGTTCCTCGGATCCGGTCTGGGGATGACCTACGAGGCCGAGCAGGCGCGACCCCAGTCGTCGCCCCGGTTCACGAACGTGTTCGTGAATCCCTCCTCGTACCGCAGCTTCATGCAGACCGGGAAGTGGCCCGATCGGACGACGTTCCTGCTCGAGATTCGAGGATCCGGCGGCGACGCGTCGATCAACAAGGCGGGGCGCTTCCAGACCGACTTCCTCGCCCTCGAGGCCGAAGTCAAGGACGCACGCTTCCCAGACGGCTGGGCGTTCTTCGATTTTGGGTCGGCGAGATCGCTGAAGGAGGCGGCGGCGCCGCTCGCCGGCGAGCAGGTGGCCGGATGCATCGAGTGCCACACGAAGCACACGGCGGTGGAGCGCACGTTCGTGCAGTTCTACCCGACGCTGCTGGAGGTGGCGCGGCGCATGGGCACGCTCAAACCGGGCCACTGACGGCGGAGGCCGACCCTCCAGCTCTCCGCGGGGTTGCTGAGCGCGTCCTCACGGTTTCGCGCCGGCGGTGACCCTGCGGTACTTCCGCAGCGTCCGGCCGTTCGGCATGAACGTGAACGACGTGGCGTCGTACTCGCGCCGATCGTTCGGACGCTCGAGGATGACCTTCCCCCCCTCCCGGGAGATCTTGAACGTGTTTGCCGGCGCGGCCGGCCGGACCGTCACCTTGGCCTGCTCGACCAGCGGACCGTTCGCGATCTCGACCCGCTCGTAGCCGTACGACCACGTCGCGGCGTCCATCTTGTAAGTCCCGTACCCCGTGAAGGACTCGAAGCCTTTCAGGCCGGAGCGGTGGTAGATGGCAACGACCACGCCGTCGTGGTTGGACCACCGGCCGCCCACGTCCGGCGGACGAAGCACCTGACCGTCGAGATGCCACTCCACCAGCTCGAATGTGCCTTCGAGCAGCGCGCGCACCTCCGCAGGCGTACCGCCCTGGGCAGAGATGTCGGCGCGCTGGCCGGCCAGCAGCGCCAGGGCCACGGTGAGAGCGAAGACCCATCGATTGCTTCGAAGCAGGGGTGTCAAGTGTGTCCCTCCGTTTCTCTATCGAACACCGCCGATCGCGGTCGGGGGAGCTGGGGTTGTCAGCACTCGGACGTCAGCGCAATCCGCGGAAGAACGTCCGCACGTCCTCGACGAGCAGCGCCGGTTCCTCGAGGGCCGCGAAATGGCCCCCGCGCGGCATCTCGGTCCAGTGAACGAGATTCATGCGCGGCTCCAGCCATGCGCGCGGTGCGTACGCCAGTTCCCGGGGGAAGATCGCGCAGCCGGTTGGCACCTCAATCCGCCGTGTGTCCGGCGGTCCCCCATGTCGCGCTTCGTAATAGAGGCGCGCAGACGAGGTCGCGGTCTGCGTCACCCAGTACAGCATGATGTTGGTCAGCAGCTCGTCCTTTGTAAATTTCTTCTCGACATTGCCGTCGCAGTCGCACCAGGACCTGAATTTCTCGACAATCCACGCGGCCAGTCCGGCAGGCGAGTCGTTCAGGGCGTAGCCCACGGTCTGCGGTTTCGTCCCCTGGATGCCGCTGTACCCCTGTTCTTCGCCGGTCGTGAACAGTCGCGACCGGACTTTCTGCGCTTCCGCCGGCGGCAACGTGTCGATCGCGTTCGCCGCGCCCGAGGGCGCACCGCCCGTACAGAAGTTCAGGTGCACGCCCGCCACGTGGGCCCCGTCCTGCAACGCCACCGACCTCGAGATGATCGAGCCCCAGTCTCCTCCCTGGACGCCGTACCGCGTGTACCCGAGGCGCGCCATCAGCTTCGCAAAGATGTCGGCCATCCGCTGCGGTCCGTAGCCCGGCTGCCTCGGGGCGTCCGAGAAGCCGTAGCCGGGAATCGAGGGCGCAACGACGTGGAACGCGTCCTCCGGGCGGCCGCCGTGCGCGGCGGGGTCACTCAGCGGGTCGACGATCTTCGTGAACTCGGCGAACGACCCCGGCCACCCGTGAGTGACGAGCAGCGGCAGGGCATTGGCCTGGGCCGATCGTCGATGGACGAAGTGAATATCAAGGCCGTCGATGTTGGTCTTGTACTGTTCGAACCTGTTGAGCCGCCGCTCCTGCTCGCGCCAGTCGAACGTGTCGCGCCAGTAGGCGATCAACTCCTTGAGGTAGGCCAGGTCGGTTCCGTAGTTCCACCCGGACCCCTCGATGGTGTCCGGCAGGCGCGTGCGGGCAAGACGGTCCTTGAGATCGACGAGCGCCGCGTCGGGCACGTGAATGGTGAAGGGCACGACTTCAGTGCCGCGAGGGCCCTTGGCGGCCCCCTCCGACGCGGCTCGCTCCGAGGCAGCAGCGGGGCTGGAATCCGGGCCCTCCCCAGTTCCTCCCGCGCCGCCGCACCCCCACAGTCCCGCGACGAGAATCATGCACGTGGTGGTGACGCCGTGCCGCAACACTCCGACGCTCATGGCTGGCCCTCCAGATCGCCCTCCATCACCCGACATTCAGACGCCGCGACAGATCGTGATTCTTGACCGGCAGATCGCGCACGCGTATTCCGGTGGCCGCGAAGATCGCATTGGCGACGGCCGGCGCGATCGGCGGCGTGCCGGGCTCGCCGACGCCCGTCGGCTTCTCGGTCGACGGCACGATATGCACCTCGACCTTGGGCATCTGGCTCGCC
>CAZCEL010000014.1:0-23663 GCA_964497175.1 uncultured Bifidobacteriaceae bacterium | reverse complement strand
GGTGCTGCACCATGGCGTCGCGCATCGAGAGCGGCTTTCCATCGGGCTTCTCGGTCGTAAGGGCGGGCACGTTCGCGGGCGGCGGCGGGGGCGGTGTGCCCAGCAGGTTGGCCAGCACGTACTTGCCGCGCAGCACCGGCGAGGTCCGCGTGGAATACGACGTCAGCAGCAGAATGCTTCCCTGGCCCAGAAGTCCCCGCCGGTAGTCGTCGGCAAGCGTCACGCGGCGGAACTGGGCGCCAAACACATGGGGGATCCGGTAGTGCTTCGCCAGCCGCTCGTTGACAAACGTGTGATCGGCGGTCAGCAGGTCGAGCACGCTGCGGTCCTCGCGAAGGACGCTGTCGATGAACAGCTCGGTCTCGCGCTTGAACGCCAGCCGCAGGCCCTCGTCGAAATCCGGGAACAGCCGCTCGTCCGGCCGCTTGGCGTCGACGTCCCGCAGGAAGAGCCACTGGCCGGCGAAGTTGGTCACCAGCGCCTCCGAGCGCGGGTCCGCAATCATCCGCCGGACCTGGCGTTCGAGCACCGCCGGCTTGCCGAGCGTGCCTCGCAGGGCCGCATCGAGCAGCTGATCGTCGGGAATGCTGCTCCACAGGAAGAACGACAGACGCGAGGCGAGCTCGACGTCGCTGATTCTGGCGATTGTGCCCGGCGCGGGCTCGCGCTCGATGCGGTACAGGAACTGCGGGCTGACCAGCACGCGCTCGAGCGCATATTGGATGCCCCGATCGAAGCCGTCCTCGGCACGGCCCGCCTCGTAGAAAGGCAGCAACTGCTGCACGTCCGCGTCCGTCGATCGGCGGCGATAGGCCCGGCGGGTCAGCGTCGAAAGGATCTCTCTGGCACAGGAGGCTTCGTCGGCCCGGGACGAGGGACGGCAGACGAACAGACGGCGCCGACTGGGCGTATCCCCTGACCCCGACACGGCGTGCGGGCCGCTCAGTGTGACGAGGGACAGGGCCGGCAGCGCGCCCCGCCCGCGCAGCCGCGGCCTGACAAGCTCTTCACCGAGCGCCGCGGTGTGCTGGATGTAGGTCACCGCAATCGCGTGCGGGCCCGCCTTGAGCGTCAGCAGCACCTCGACGGGCCGGTCCGGCGGTGGGGCGAACACGCCGAATCCGCGATCGGTGGGCGGCTTCTCCCCCACCGTCAGCAACGCCGCGCGTTCGCCGTCCACGCTGACCTCGAGCTGGTGAGGCTCCCGCGCGTTGCCGGAAAACTCGATCCGCAGGCGATAGTCGCCGTCAACGGGCAGCGTGCTGCGTAGGACCGCTCCGCCGCGCGTGCCGATCGGTGCGCCCTCCTGCCGCACGTCCTGAGGCAGATCGTTGGGAATCTGATGCCGGTCGACAATGAGCGGGGCGGACGGATCGCCGACCGCCAGGCGGCTGATTTTCCGCGCCGCCGCCAGATAGCCGTCGAGCGAGGTGGGAGACACAAAGAGCAGATCGGCCAGATTGTCGAAGCCCGTGCTCGAATTGTCGGCGGGAAGCAGCGTCGCAATGTCCAGCTCGCGCGGAAGCGCGTCGAGCGCCAGCAGGTCGCGAATGGCTTTCGTGTACTCGGTGCGGCTCAAGCGGTGGAAAGCAACGACGTAGCCGGGATTGGGTCGCGCCAGGGCCGCCCGATCGAGCTCCGTCTCGAGGTACCGCGCCACCCGGTCGTAGGTGGCGCGATCGGGCCGCGGGGAGCCGGCCGGCGGCATCGCGTTCGCGTGGAGCTTCCGTACGACCTTCTCCCAGACGGCGGCGTCTTTCCCCACATTCGACGCGTCGGCCAGGTCGAGCGAGAGGCCGGCTGTCTTGAGTCGCTGGTTGTGGCAGCGCACGCAGTACTGGTCGATGATGCCGCGGGGCGACTCGGAGGAAGCGCCGGAGCCTGCTTGAGCGAGCCCGGCCCGCACCCCTTCCGACGGAGTTGACGTCACCGTCAGCCAGCCGATGACGAGGAGGGCGAGGGTCGACGTCCTCGCGCCCGAACGGCCCCTGCTCATGGCGCCCCCAAACCGCACCAGAATAACCGATTTTGGCCGCTGGAGGCGGCCTGTGCCGCCCCGGCGGTCCGACGCAACACCCCCGTCCAGACTCCAAAAGCCGGCGTCAGCGACGCCGCTCTTTGAGCCCCTCGAGAAACTCGGTCGGCGTGTCCACACGGATGCCATGCCGGAGCGCGGCCAGAAAATGACGCCGATTGTCGGTCACGACCACTCCGGCCCCGGCTGCCCGGGCAACCTCCGCGATGTGCATGTCGTAGATTCGTCCGCCGGCAGCACCGTCCTGGACCGCAGCCTTGAGGAGGGCCAGACGGTCAGACCCCGGCAGATCGTAGACCGCCATCCGGTCGATCACTTCCTCCCGGATCAGCCGGGCGGCGTCGGCAGGCGTCAGCCTGAATTCGGGCGGCAGCCGCGTGGCGACCGAGAAGAACTCCAGACAGCAGTGCCACGCGGTGGCAGGCGCGGGCACGCGCTTTTCCACAATGGCGTGCAGAAGCGACTGGGCGGGGGCGCTCTGAGGGCCGAATTCCACGAGCCCTGCGAGCAGGACGCTCGTGTCCAGGAAGACGGCTACGGCCACCTGTTTCGCTCCTCTTCGACCAATGCGGCAACGTCCACGGCCGGGCGGGCCTCCACGGGTCCCGTCGGCCGCGCGACGAGCCGCCGGCCGACCTTCACGAGCCGGGGGGGTGGCGCCACGCGCTCGAGGCGGATGCCGAAATCATCCACGCTCACCTCGAGCTCCGCCCCCGGGACGAGCGCCGCCCGCTCGCGGACCGAGGCCGGAATCACCACTCGTCCTGCCTTGTCAATGGTTGTTCGCATGCCACTACTCTACCATTCTGTCAGGCGGCTCGGCTGCTCGCCGCGCGATGACAGCCCTCCGGTTGCGTGACTCGCCGGGGAGCGTCCAGCGGCCTCGTCGCCGGGGCGGCAAACCGTTCGTCTGAATAGGCGTCCAGGGCCGCCGCAAGTGTAGAATCGCAGAACCACGACAGCACAGGAGGCGCCATGTCCACAACGATGTCCCGGATGCTCCGACGCCGCGTCTCGTCGAGCGCTGTGCTCCTCGCGGTCGCGGCCGTGCAGACCTCGGTGGGGCTTTCTGCGCAAGCGGGCCAGGCCGGCCGGATCCCTGACCTGGCCGGCATCTGGGACGGCGGCGCCAGGGCACGGCCACCCAACAGCGAAAGTGTGCCCTGGGGCAAAGCGAATTTCCCCGACCTGAACGAGCGGGCGCGAGCGTATCAGAAGGTGTTCGACGAAGCGGTCGCGCCCAAGTACGACTGCCAGCCCTCAACACCGCCCGCCCTCCAGTACGACCCGTACATGATGGAGGTCGTGCAGTGGCCCGACCGCGTCCTGCTCCGCTACGAGAAGGACGATCAGCTTCGCACGGTGTGGCTCGACGGCCGGCGGCCGACCGTGCAGGACTACGGCGTGCAGGGATTCTCGGTCGGGCGTTACGAGGGCAACGCGCTCCTGGTCGAAACCGATCACTACGTCTTCGATATCACCGGGTTTGACGACTACAATGGGATTCCCTCCTCGCAGCAGAAGCGTGTGCTGGAGCGCTATTGGCGCGAGGGCGACGAGCTGAGGGGCACGGTGACGGTCGAGGATCCGATGTTTCTCAGGAAGCCGGCGTCGTACACGACGAGATGGCTTCCCGCTCCCAAGGGGTACAAGCTCGTGCCGTTTGACTGCGACCCCGAATCGGCACGAGCGTCGATAAAGTTCCTGCCAGCCAGGTACAAGTAAGAAGGCAGAAAGGCAGGAAGGCAGAAGGGCAGGAAGGCAGAAAGGCAGGAAGGCAGACGGTAGGTTGAGGAGGCGATGATGGCTGAACGATCGATTGGCGCGGCGGTGGCGGCGCTCGCCCTGGGTCTGGCGGCGGTCGGAGCGCCGGCTGGGGCGCACCATTCGAACGCGCCGTTCTACGATGCGAGTCGGCAGGTGGAAACCGAGGGCGCGGTCACGAGATTCGTGTTCCGGAATCCGCACGCGTTCCTGTACCTCGAGTCGGCCGGTCAGACCGGCGAGAAGATCGAGTGGCAGGTCGAGCTCGGCGCGCCGGCGTCGCTGACGCGAACCGGCTGGACGCCGGAGACGCTCAAGCCCGGCATGGTCATCAAGGTCTCGGGACGGCCATCGCGCGCCGAGGGATCGCACGGCATCTGCTGCGCGCGGATCACCCGTCCAGACGGAAGCCCGATTGTTGCCGGCGGGCGCGTACAAGAGGACTCGCCCTCGCCCAGGTAAGAGACACACAGTGCCGCTGGCTGAGACATGCGCGTGACGGCCACTCGAGAGCGCCGGACCGGGGCGCCTTCGATCGTCGTCCTCGCTGCGGCCCTCGCGTTCAGCGTGGCAGCGTCGGGACACCTACGCGCCTCGTCCAGGTGGTCGGCGCCAGCCGCGTCAGGACAGTCCGTGAAGTCCGCGGCCCAACCTGCGCCAGGGGCTGTCATCGGCAAGTACTGCGCGACGTGCCACAGCCAGCGGCTCCGAACGAGCGGGCTGGACTTCGAGTCGATCGGCCTGACCGGCGTGGCCGATCGGGCGGACGTCTGGGAGAAGGTCATCCGCAAGCTGCGCACCGGAACGATGCCGCCGGCCGGTGCCCCGCGGCCCGACCAGGCCTCGTACGAGTCAGTCGCCTCGTGGCTGGAGAACGAGATCGATCGCGCGCAGACGGCACGGCCGACGCCTGGACGGCTGCCGGCTCTGCACCGGCTCAATCGGGCCGAGTACAAGAACGCCATCCGCGATCTGCTGCTGGTGCAGGACATCGACATCACGTCGCTGCTTCCTGCAGACGATGCCAGCTACGGATTCGACAATATGGCGGACACGCTGTGGCTGTCTCCGACGCTGTTGGAGCGATACCTTGCGGCGGCGCAGAAAGTGAGTCGGCTCGCGATCGGCGACGGGTCGATTCCGCTGATGAGCGACACTTACCGGATCCCACCCGACCTCGCGCAGGACGACCGGCTGAGCGATCTGCCGTTTGGCACGAGAGGTGGGATCGTCATCCGGCGGGACATTCCCCTGGACGGCGAGTACCAGGTCAAGGTCGAGCTGCCGCCGAGCGCGGCTCGCGCAGCCGACCCGCATACGCTCGAGATCAGCGTCGACGGTGAACAGGCCCGGCTGTTCGCCGTCGGCGGGCGGCCACGAGAATCGTCGCCGACGCCGGCCGCACCTCAGGTTCTCCAAGGTCAGTATCCGCGGCCGCCTTCAGTCATCTTCGAGGCGAGCCTGTCGCTCAAGGCGGGTCCGCGCGCGATTGCCGTCACGTTCGTCAAGAAGACCTCCGCGCAGCCCGAGGATCTGCTGCTGCCGTTCCTGCGGCCCTCGCGCGGCGGGCGGGCCGACCGTCCCACGATCGAGAGCGTGACGATCAGCGGACCGTTCGGGCCGACGAGGGAGGCGGATACACCGGCGAGGCGCCGCATCTTCGTGTGTCACCCCTCGAGGGGAGCGGCCGAGGCGGCGTGCGCCCGCCAGATTCTCTCGACGCTGGCGCGCCGCGCCTACCGCAAGCCGGCAACGGACGCCGACCTGCGGACGCTGGCGCCATTCTTCGAGGCTGGGAAGGCGGCGCGCGGATTCGATTACGGGATCGAAAGTGCGTTGCAGCGGATCCTGGTGAGCCCATCGTTCCTGTTCCGCGTCGAGCGCGATCCGGAGGGCCTTGCGCCAGGCCGAGCGGCCCGCATCAGCGATCTCGAGCTGGCCTCGCGCCTGTCATTCTTCCTGTGGAGCAGCATCCCTGATGACGAGCTCCTCGAGTTGGCCATCCAGAAGAAGCTGGACGATCCGCGCATCCTCGAGCAGCAGGTCCGGCGCATGGTGGCCGATCAGCGTTCGCAGGCGCTGGTCAGCAACTTCACAGGCCAGTGGCTCTACCTGCGCAACCTCTCCGCGCACGACCCCGACCCGCGGCAGTTCCCAGACTTCGACGAGGGCCTGCGGCAGGCCTTCCGCCAGGAGGCGGAACTGTTCTTCGACAGCATCTTGCGCGAGGATCGAAGCGCCCTCGATCTGCTCACGGCCGACTACACGTTCGTCAACGAGCGCCTGGCGCGGCATTACGGCATTCCCCACGTGTACGGCAGTCACTTCAGGCGAGTCACGCTCGCTGACGAGAACCGGCGAGGCCTGCTGGGCAAGGGCGGCGTCCTGACGGTGAACGCGTATCCCACGCGCACCTCGCCCGTGCTGCGGGGCAAGTGGATTCTGGCCAACGTGCTCGGCGCTCCACCGCCCGAGCCGCCGCCCAACGTGCCGACGCTGCAGACCGAGAGCCGGGACACAGGCAAGCCGCTCTCGATGCGGGAGGCCATGGCCAGACACCGGGAGAATCCGCAGTGCGCGAGCTGCCACATGCGGATGGATCCGCTCGGCTTTGCGCTGGAGAACTTCGATGCCGTCGGACGATGGCGCACCGTCAGTGAGTCGAATACACCGGTTGACGCCGAAGGCGTGCTGCCCGACGGCACGAGGTTCACGGGAGCGGCTGGACTTCGCGCCATTCTTCTCGCTCGACGCGATCAGTTCGTGACGACGCTCACCGAGAAGCTGCTGACATACGGGCTGGGTCGCGGCGTCGAGTACTATGACTGGCCTGCCATTCGGCGGATCGTGCGCGACGCCCGGAACAGCGATTACAGGATGTCGGCGCTCGTCCTCGGCATCGTGAAGAGCGTGCCGTTTCAGATGCGAGGGAGTGGACCTATCGAGGGCACGCAGGCGGCTCATCGCGTAACCGGACAGGCGAACTGAAGGTCCATATGGTCATCACCAGGTTGTCACTGCCCCGGCGGACGTTCCTGCGCGGCATGGGCACTAGCCTCGCGCTGCCGCTCCTCGACGCGATGGTGCCCGCACTGACGGCTGCGGCCCAGTCGCCGGCGGCACCCGTCAAGCGTCTCGGTTTCGTGTACGTGCCCAACGGCACGGTGCCCGACGTGTGGGTGCCGGCGACCGACGGCCCAGGCTTCGCGCTGTCGCCGATCCTCGGCCCGCTGGCTCCGCTACGCGACCGTGTGCTCATCGTCAGCGGGCTCGCCCACCGGCAGTCGGACTCCTTCGGCGATGGCAACGGCGATCATTCGCGCGGCGCCTCGGGATGGCTGAGCGGCGTACACGCGAAGCGGACCGAGGGCGGCGACGTCCAGAACGGTCCTACGATCGACCAGATCGCCGCCAGGGAGCTCGGCAAGAGCACGCCGCTCCCCTCGCTCGAGCTGGCGCTCGAGGCCAGCGAGGCCAACGTCGGCAACTGCGACAACGGGTACAGCTGCGTGTACTCGAACACCATCTCCTGGCGGTCGGCGACCGCACCCGTGCCCATGGAGGTGCATCCACGTGTCGTGTTCGAGCGGCTGTTCGGCGACGGTGGCAGCCGGGCAGCGCGGATGGCCGAGCTCCGGCAGCACCGCAGCATCCTCGATTCGGTCGCCGAGGAGCTGTCGAGTCTGCAGCGGGGACTCGGCGCGGCCGATCGCACGAGGGTTGGCGAGTATCTCGACACGGTCCGCGAAGTCGAGCGCCGGATTCAGAAGGCTGAACAGCAGAGCGACAGCGGCGTGAACCTGCCCGAGCGGCCCATCGACATCCCGGAATCCTTCGAGGAGCACGCGAAGCTGATGTTCGATCTGCAGGTGCTGGCCTTCCAGGGCGACGTCACACGCATCGCGTCCCTGATGATGGGTCGCGAGCAGAGCCAGCGCACCTACGCGCAGATCGGCGTCCCCGACCCGCACCACTCGGTCTCTCACCATCGCGATACGCCGGACCTGGTCGCGAAGAAGATCAAGATCGACACCTACCACGTCCAACTGCTCGCATATTTCCTCGACCGGCTGCAGGCTACGCCGGACGGCGACGGCACGCTCCTCGACCATGCGATGGTGCTGTACGGCACGGGCATGGGGAACGGTAACCTGCACGACCACGTGAACCTGCCGGTGGTCGTTGCCGGAGGCGCCTCGGGCCGGCTCAAGACCGGCCGCCACCTCAGGTATCGCGAGGAAACGCCGATGGCGAATCTACTCCTCTCGCTGCTCGACAAGGTGGACGTACCCCTGGACCGGCTGGGTGACAGCACCGGGAAGCTGGACATCGAGACCTTGTCGGGAGTCTGAAGGCTCACGAAGGTCCTTGGTCCTTGGCGTCCTTGGGCCTTGGTCCGTGTCTCCGCCTTTGCCTTTTGCCTTTCTGCCCTTCTGCCTTTCTTTATGCCCGTCTTCTACTCACCGCGCTATGAAGTCGACATCGGCCCGCACGTCTTCCCCACCCTGAAGTACCGCCTGGTCCGCGACCGCCTCGTGTCTGCTGGAATCGTGGACGCGGCCGACATCCTGGAGCCTGTGACAGCAACCTGGGACGAGCTGTCCCTCGTGCACACGCGCGAGTACCTCGAGGGGCTGCGCGAGGGAACGCTGTCGAGCGAGGCGATCGCCGCGCTCGAGCTGCCCTGGTCAACCGGTATGGTGGATGGGTTCCGCGTGATGGTCGGCGGCACCATCGACGCGGCCTGCCTCGCCTGCGGGGTGTCGAGGCCAGAGCATGTTCCGGACGCGGGGGCGGGCAGCGGCCCGGCAGTCGTCTGTCATCTCGGGGGCGGATTGCACCACGCCTTTCCGAATCACGGCGAAGGGTTCTGCCCGTTCAACGATGTGGCCATCGCGGCCCGGCTCCTGCGCAGCAGGGGCGTCGAGCGCATCGCCATCGTGGACCTCGACGTCCACCACGGCAACGGCACCGCGTTCATCTTCGACGCCGAGCCCGCGGTGTTCACCTTTTCGATGCACCAGCAGCACAACTATCCGATGTGGAAGCCTCGCGGCTCACTGGACATCGGGCTGTCCGATGGCACGGACGACGCGAGATTCCTGGATGAGCTCCAGCGCGCTCTACCGACGGTGATGGCAAGCCGGCCCCAGGTGATCTTCTACCTGGCAGGCGCGGATCCATATCGGGACGATCAGCTTGGCGGGCTGAATCTGACCATGGAAGGACTCCGCCGCCGGGACAGGATGGTACTGGAGGCAGCCGTGACCGCTCGCGTGCCGGTCGTCGTCACGCTCGCAGGTGGTTATGCGCGCCGCGTCGACGATACGGTCGCGATCCACGTCGGAACAATCGAGGAGGCGAGCCGGGCGGCTGCGAGAGCGACAGCCCGGTAAGGGCTAAGGGCGCCGCCACGCGGAACCGACCGCGATTCCGCCCCGTCGTGAGCCTACCAGATCACCTCGATCCCATACCTGGCGAACACGCGATCCTTGGTGACGATTGGAACCCGCTCGCTCCGTGCCTGCGCCGCAATCAGCCGATCGAACGGATCGCGGTGGTGAAAAGGAAGGCTCTCGACCGCGGCCGCATGCGGCCAGTCAACGGACAGGACGTTCAAGCCACCGCGGATCCGCTCTGCAACGTAATCTTGCACGGACGCCTGGAGTGTCAGCCGCCCGAGACTGGCCTTGATCGCCATCTCCCACACGCTAGCGGCGCTCAGCCACCAGTCTCCCTCGCTGGCCTCGATGGCGCGGCGCCCCGGCCGGCTCAACCGGCTGTCGCCGGCCATGAACCAGAGAAACGCGTGCGTGTCGACCAGCAGCTTCATCGGGTGTACTTCCGGAAATCCGGAAGCGGGGCATCGAAGTCGGCCCTGATCGTGATGCGGCCCCGGTCGCGGCCGAACTGCAGCTCTCCGTCCCCGGTCAGGGGCCGAAGCTCAGCGACCGGACGCCCCCGTTTCGTGATGATGTACACCTGGCCCTTGCTCACGCGTTCCAACACGGCGGACAATCGGGTCTTGGCCTCAAACGACCCTATTCTTCTGGGCTTCATCTCAACTAGTCTATCGTACTAGTCAGTTCAGTGGCTTCGCACGGGCCACCCGCTGGCGAATTTGCCGCATCGGCGACTCGGCACGCCTATAGCGGTTTCGAGTCGCGGTTAGGGCCTGTCCCTTAGCGACGCACTCCATCGGAGCAGGCCGCGCCGGGCGGCAGTCGGCAACACGTCCTGGAGGCGCCGAAATCCGCGCGGGGCTTGGCGCGCCGAAGCCGGTCGGACCAGCCAAGGCCGCGAAGGCGGGTGACGAAGCGGCGCACTGGCGCGGAGGGACCTCGCCGAGGACTCGTCTACTGGGCCCGCGTCTTGAGCAGCTCGCGGATGAGCGCCGCCGTGTCCGCCTGCGCCTTCATCGTGTTGGCGACGAACACCCCTTCGGCGACCTGCAGCGGCGTCCAGCCGATCTTGTTCCGGGCGTCCAGCCTGGCGCCCTTCTCCACCAGGAATCGCACGATGGAGTTGGCGCCTCGCAGGGCGGCGCCGTGCAGGGCGGTGCTGCCGCTCCAGCGCATGTCGCCGACGGCATTGTCGAGCTTCAGGAAGTGGCGGCCGAGCAGCGCGGTCCCGTCCGTTTCGGTCGGCGTATCACCGAAGTCGGCCACCGCGTTCACGTCATTGCCCAGCTCGTGGGCCAGTCGCACGGCGTCGAGCGCATCGCTCTCCGATCCGGGGCTTTCCCCGTCCCAGAAGCCGAGCCCGGCCGCGGCCATCAGGGGCGTCACGTTCTGCAGTGTCGCCAGCTTCGGATCGGCGCCGTGCTCGACGAGCAGCCGCATCAGCGCGACGTCGCCGCTGCGCGCGGCCAGGTAGAACGGGGTCGCGCCAATGAAGCTCATGTAGTTGCGGCCGATCCCGATGTTCTGCGGGGCCCTGACCGTGCCGAGATCCCGATCGAAGGGACCTTCCTTCCAGCTGATACGCACGTTCGGGTCGGCGCCGCGCTGCAGCAACTGTCTGGCGAGGTCGAGGCTGTCGACAGTGCTGGTCGGCGTGGGCGGCGGGCTATTGGGAAATCCGCGCCTGCGAATGAACGCGAGAGCGTGCAGCGCGGAACCGCGCGGGTCTGGCCCATTCGGGCTCGCGCCGCTCTCCAGCAGGAACGCGGTCACGTCGAAGTGCACGTTGATGATCGAGAGCATCAGCGCGCTGGTACCGTCAGGCGCCGCGTCACTCGGGCTGGCGCCCGCCGTCACCAGCGTGCGAACGGTGTCGAGGTCTCCGGCGCGCACGGCGAACAGCAGCGCCGTCAGCCCGCCCCGCGAGCGGGGACTGAGGTCCGCACCGCGGGCGATCAGCCGATTGACGACGGGAGCGTGCCGTTCGGCGGCGGCCCACATGAGGGCGGTCTGGCGCTGCCAGCGCTCGACGGCGTTGACGTCGGCGCCGCGTGCGAGGAGCGCGTCGACGGCATCCAGCCGGCCCGTGCGCGCCGCGGTCATCAGCACCGTCTCGCCCTCGGGCAGCATGGTGTTCGCGTCCGCGCCGGCTTCGAAGAGCGCCTCGATCATGCGCGCGCTGCCGTTGATGGCGGCCAGCGTCAGCGGAGCAACGCCGTAGCGATTGATGGTCTTGACGCTGGCTCCCGCGCGCAACAGAAGCCTCGCCATCTCGAGGTCGTCCGCGTGCACCGCGTGGTGGAGGGCGGTGGTGCCGTCCGCTTCGGGCGCGTTGACGTCGACGCTCTGACGCAGGAGCGTCTGCACGGCGGCGCGGTCGGCTCGCTTTGTGGCTTCCACAAGACGCGTGTCGGCTGCCGAGAGGGTCGTGGCAGCCACGAACACCAGCGCGCCGATCAGCGTGGACATCGATAAGCCGCCGACAGACGTTTTGCCGGCCTGCGGAGTCGGGTGTTCTTCGCAAATGGCCCTGAGCCGGAAGCACATCGAATATCCGACAGGCATCAAGGTTCTACCGGGCGAGCGGATCCGGCCGGATCTGGAACTTGACGAGGTTCCCGCGCTCCACGGGTCCGCCCTCCACGTGCCAGGCCGCGTCGGCGCCATACGTCGAATAGATGCCTCTTCCCTTCCAGCCGCCGTTGGGATCGTCGATCCGTCCATCGACGCCGCGGCTGTGGAAGCCGAGCGGATAGGGCACGCGAAGCACGACGAACTCCTTGCTGTCGGGCCTGAAGGCCAGGAGCGAATCGGAGCCCGAGCCGTTGGCGATCGGGACGTTCGGTCCGAGCCCGAGCGTGCCGAACTGGTCGACCCAGTTGTAGTAGTTGAACTCGGATCCGACGTCGGTACCCTTGTACGACGGACCCGGCTGCTTGTAGAACGTCCAGCCCTCGTCGCAGTGACGGCCATCGATCGTCTTCGGCCCGCTGAGCGTCTTGCACTTCCGCCGATCGAAGCTGGCGAGATGAGCGCTCCCGGCCAGCGCCGTCCAGATCACGCCGTTCCGGTCGATGTCAATCCCTCTGGGACGATAGCCCAACTCCTTCGGCAGCATGTACCGCTCGGTCCTGCAGGTCAGCGGCGGATTGTCGCCGCGATCGAGACGGAAGATCTGGCCCGGCACCTCGACTTCGTCCGTCGCGCCCCAGAGCGTGTGGTCGATCGGATTGGTGATGATCCCGTAGGCGCCAACATTGATGCGGGTATCGAGCGCCGGGTCGAAGGTGGCCGCCTTCGGCGCCGCAGCGCCTTCGCCCGCCGCCGCGCGGTTCGAGACCGGCTCGTTCCACGGCTTGGTGACGCGGCCGTCGCCGTTGGTGTCGATGACCGTCGGGCACCATCCCTGCGACTGCTGCTCGTCCCCGGTCCGGTCGTACATCTTCGCGTTGATCCAGCCGACGGCGGTCCCGCCGGGATCGGAGAAGTACAGCGTATTGTCAGCGTCCTCGGCGAACATCAGGTGGTGAGTCCCGAAGCAGGTGTCGATGAGCGTGAACTTTTCGGTCTTCGGGTCGTAGTACCCGGCCTGCTTGAACGATCTGGCCAGCGGATAGTACTGCGCGAAGCGGTTCGAGCCTTCACGGCAGTACGACGGATTGTCGGTGCCGCGAATCGTCGTCGTAATCCAGACCCGGCCCTGGGCGTCGTACATCGGGTTGTGCGGCCCGGCCGGGTTGTCCCAGACGGGCTTACTCCCGAAGAAGCGGAACGGCTGGAATCCGGTGGGTCGCAGGCCTCCCATAGTCGACCGATCGGCGCGGACCGGCACCTTGATGCGGCGCGTGGTGTTGTCGATCGGGTCGGCGATGAGGAACCAGTCGTTGGTCCAGTCCACGGCGTACACCGGGCCGTTCGCGTAGAGGCGGGGATTGCGCCTGTCGGTGGAGATCTCGTCGTGAACCAGGCCGTACTGGTCGCCCCAGTTCCACATCGTGATCACGACGTTCCGCTCGATGCCACGCGGACGGCGAGGAGCCTCGGGCACCTCGCCTGCGGCAATGCGATCGGACCAGTCCGCGAACATCTTGAGCCCGCGCTGGCGGCCCATGCGCGTCATGAACGCGGACATTTCGGCGCCGCGCTGGCCCATCTGCACCCGGTGATCCCAGGCGGCCATGCTCGACGGGAACTTGTCGCGGTCGGGGATCTCGCGCGTGATCTTGGTGCCCAGCTGGTGGCAGCGCTCGCACGACTTGATGATCGAGATGAAATCGGACTGTGTCTTCAGCGCTGTGTTGAGGCCGTTGCCCGCCTGACCCGTCCCAGGGAACTCGCTCGCCTTCGGCGGCTCGATCAGCGAGGCCCAATAGCTGGCGGGATAGATTTGTGCCGCTTCCTGCGGTGTCCTCGCCAGGACCGCCGTGAGGTTCATCTCACCATCCGGCTTCGCCGTCACAGGCTTCGAATCGGTCAGGCCGTACCCGCGAACCCACACCCTGTAGCTGGCGGCCTTGGGCAGCTCCGGCAGCAGATACCGACCACGGTCGTCGGTCACGACGATCTTGCGGAACTTCGTCTGCAAGTCATCGGTCTCGGCGATGACCCACACGCCGGCCTCCGGCCCCTTCGCGCTCGTCACGGTGCCGGAGATGACGCCTGAGTTGTCGGCTGCGCTGAGGTTCGTCTGGACGACGAGCGCGAGCCAGGCAAGGGACGCCGCCGCCAAGGCCCCCGCGCAGCTGCGGCGTATTCGCCGCGTAATCGGCCCGGGATGACTGGCCAGGGTGTCAGACGCCGGGGCGTATCGCATTCGCATGGCGGGCCAACCTCCGTAGGGAGATTGTAATAGCTATCAGCTGACAGCGGTCAGCGAACAGCTTTCAGCGAACAGCGGTCGGCGGACAGCACTCAGCGAGCAGCCATCAGCGCTCTGCGGGACCCTGCCGCCAAGAAGCTGACCGCTAAGAGCTGACAGCTGAGAGCTGATCGCTGAACGCTATAGCACCGCCAGCGCCACGAACTCCGGCCGGTGTGTGCGGGATCCAATCGGCACCACCAGATACTGTTTGCCCTGGTGCAGGTACGTCATGATGGCCCCCGTCGCGCCGGCCGGCAGCTCGGTCTCCCACACGAGGGCTCCCGACGTCTTGTCGTAGGCCCGAAGCGTGTTGCCGAACTTGCCCCACATCGGCGGCGTCCGCACCATGAGCGGATCGCCCTGTGCGACGAAGAGCAGCGTCCTCGTGACGAGCGGCATGTCGCGGCTCGGTTGACCGAGGGGCGGCAGCGCGAGGCCCTTGAGGGCCGGATGATCGCGCGGCCCGCCGCCGTTGGGCACCATCCACAGGTGTTCGCCCGTGTTCAGGCTGATCGCCGTAATCCGGCCGTAGGGCGGCTTCGTGATGGGCAGGCCCTGCGGCCCCTCCACCAGGTCGCGGCTGCCGCGCGTGTAGCGCAAGTTCGTCTTGGCCGGATCACCGGGAAGCAGATCCGCGGCGAACGTTCCCGTGATCGACGGCACGTACATGATGCCGGTCTCAGGATCGAACGGGGCGCCACCCCATTCGGCGCCGCCGGTCGCGCCCGGCATCTGCAGCGTGCCCTTCGTGTCGGTCGGCCCCGGCCCCTTGATCGAGGGCGGCGTGTAGATGGGGCCAATCACATACCGCCGGGCGATGGCCACGGCTTCAGCGCGGAGCTCGGGCGTAAAGTCGATCAGATCATCGATCAGCAACCCGTGCCGGTCGAACGGCGCGGGCCTGGTCGTGAACGGCTGCGTCGCCGCGGTGCGCTCACCCGGGGTATTCGACGAGGGAACTCGTCGCTCCTCGATCGGCCAGACGGGCCTCCCGTTCTCGCGGTCGAGCACGAACGCCATCACCTGCTTGGTAATCTGCACGACGGCCTCGACCGGCTTCCCGGCAACCGTGATGTCGACCAGGATGGGCGCGGCGTTGTTGTCGTAGTCCCACAAATCGTGATGGACCGGTTGGAAATGCCAGACACGCTCGCCGGTGGCGCACCGCACGCACACCAGGCTGTTGGCAAACAGGTTGTCACCGAGACGATGACCGCCGTACATGTCGTTGGTCGGCGCGCCGGTGGGCAGGTACGCCAGCCCCAGCCGCTCGTCGGCGCTCATCAGCGTCCACACGTTGGCTTCGCCGCTGTACGACCAGGAGTCGGCTTCCCACGTCTCGTTGCCCACCTCGCCGGGGCGCGGAATCGGATTGAACGACCACCTGGGCCTGCCGCTCCTCACGTCGAACGCCTGCACCCTGCCGGGCGGCTCCTCCTTGTTGGCGGGCGAATCGGTCATCGATGCGCCGATGATGACGACGTCGTTGCAGACCTGGGGCGCGCTGGTCCAGGCGAAGCTGGTGGCGAGCGGTCCCATGCCCGGCAGCAGGTCGACGCGGCCGTTGGTGCCGAACGTTCTGATGAGCTTCCCCGTCCTGGGATCGACCGCCCACAGGAACTGTCCGCGCACGGCAAGCAGTCGAGCCTCGGCGCCGGTGCCCCAGTAGGCGATGCCGCGGCTCGCCGCACCGCCACGCAGCTGATCGTCGTCGATCTCCTGCACCCAGATCGTTCTGCCGGAACCCGGGTCGAACGCTTCGATCAGGCCGATGCCGTTGGACGCGTACAGCACGCCGCCGATCATCAGCGGCGTGGAACGGAAGGAATTGCCGAAGGTCAGGCCCGGAATGCGCTCACGCAGCTCGTCGGCAACAGCCGGGCGCCGCCACGCGATCCGCAGACGGCCGACGTTGCCTCGGTTGATCTGGTCGAGCGGCGAGTACTTGGTCGAGCCCTTGTCGCCGCCGTACTCGCGCCACTCTCCGCTCCTGCCGGCGCCGGTCTGGGTACCAACGTCGATGGCGGACGCAGTGAACAGTGCCAACCCGACCGTCGCAGCGCGAAGCAAATGTGTCATGGTGGCCATCGGCGGCAGCAGGCGCCCGCAAGCGGTGTCAGCCGCGCATTATAGTCGTCGGGGGCTCGGTTGACATGATGGGCGCGTCCGGGCAGACTTGGGCCCCTCACAAAGGAGGGCTTCGGACCATGCTCTTTGCCATCACCTACACACCGCGATCCGCCAGCGAGGAACAGGACAAGCGAATGCTCAAGCTGTTCACCAACTGGCAGCCGCCCGCCGGTGTCGAGATCAAGTGCTTCTATGACTACGCCGACATGAACGGCGGCTTCCTGGTTGTCGAAGCATCCTCTGTGGAGCCGCTGCTCGAGATGACCGCACCGTGGGCCGCGTTCTTCGACTTCAGCACGCGGCCGATCATCTCCGTCGAGGCGTCAGCGGCCATCCAGGGGAAGGCGTTCGCCTGGCGGGATTCGATCAGGTAGCCGGGCGCCCAGCCGGCGGCGGCCGTTCCCGGGCCGTTTACCGATGCCGCAGGCTGAAGCCGGAGAGCACGGTCACGCGCGATCCGGCTTTCGACGGAACTACCGCGACGTTCACGGGAATGTTCAGCGCGCCCGTGCGGAACGTCATGCCGGTCGCGAGCACCAGCGCCGTGCCGGCTGGCGTGATATTGGGGCCGATGCCGAACTCGGCGCCGTCCCTGGTGCGTACGCCCACGACCCAGCTCAAGCTCGGCAGCACGACGCTCTGCTCGAGACCGCCTACCAGCCCCACCCACTCGGTGACCATTGTCACGCCGCTGTCCCGGGTGAAGAACTGCTTCTCGAACTGCCAGCCGAACTGCGAGACATGCGGCCTGACGCTGATATTCCGATCCTCCAGCTGTTTGACAACGCCGTCGGCGAGCAGCGTGAAGCCGAAGCGCGGGCCTGAGAGGCTGGCGGTCTTGGCGACCGGTGGGAGCTGGGACGAAGTCTGCGCCAGCGCTGGCGCAGACAATGCGAGGGCGAGAAGACCAGCGCCAGCCGCCTGACGCGCGGCCGCCGTCATCCTTACCGCCGGGCTCGTCAGTACTGCAATCGTGCGTGTGGTCATGGCATCCTCCAGGATGTGTGCCGCCGCGGCGGCATTCGAGGCGCGCTCCGTGTTCGCCTCGCTGTCGCAATGGTCGCGTGACCACCTGGAAGATGTCCTGCGGAGTTTGCTGAAAAGTCCTGATTCCTCGATCAGGCGGCGCGGTTTCTGACGAGCGCGAGCGGAGCGGCCCAGATCTCCGGGCATGCACGGACTTGGAACAGCGGCTCGACGGGAAGGATCCAGCCGGCGCTGCCACCCGGTGCACTGCCGAGCGCGCGTTCAACGACACTGGCGGCCCGGGCGATGGAGCCGGCCATCCGCAGCCGCGCGGCGCGCGCCATTGCGGCCTCGAACCCGCGGACGTCCGATCCCTCGCTGACGCCCCGGCCCGCGGTGTCCGCCTCGGGATCGACTGTCAGCCTCCCGCTCGCAGCGGCAAGACCCACCTGGGCCATGGCGTGGCCCGCAACCCGGCTGATGGCCTGTTGAAATGCGAGCCGGGCCTCGTCGAGGCGACCCTGGTGATATCGCAGCGCGCCGATCGCGTACCACGTATTGGCGCAGCATTCGCGCGCGTACAGGTGCCCGCCGTGTTCGGCGCCGAGCTCCATCTCGAACTCCGCGATCGCCCGCGCCTCGTCGCCGCGTGCGAGGAGGACAAGGCCGTGGAGCCAGTGCAGCGCCACGGCGTTGAACCGCGCCTGGCCCCCAGCGGTCCGGAGCCCGGCGGTCAGCTCGCGTTCGGCCTCGCCGAGCGCTTGCCTGGCCACATGGACCGTCGCGGCCAGGTAGTGTGCCAGCGGGAACCCGGGCAGAAGGGTCAGCGTGCGGTGTGCGGATCGCAGGCGCTCGTCGCCCCAGCTCACGAAGGACAGCCGAAAATGATGCCGCCAGTTGTCGGGCTCCAGGGCCGCCGCACGCTTGGCTGCCGCCGATGCATCGACGGACTCGCCCATCCGGTCGAGCACGAATCCCAGTGTGGCCCACGCCTCGCCGGATTCCGGATCGAGGCGGCACGCCTCGCGCGCGTGCCGGACGCCCGTGGCCAGTGCGTCCATGTCGGGCGCCGGATCGGCGCGCGTCATCTCGAACTGCATCGCGCAGGCGGTTGCGAGCCCGATATGCGGTGAGGGGTGATCGGGCATCGCGCTCAACGCGGTCTCGAACACCTGGCGCGCCCGGGCGACCTTGTGGACCTCCAGCGTCTCGAGCGCCGCGCGCCCTTCGATGAACGCGCGGTGCGGGGCGAGAAGCACGTCGAGCGCGCGGTCGGTTTCCCGCCTGGTCTCCCGCTCGACCACCGCGCCGAACCGGTATCCTCGTCTCGGTACCGTCTCGATGCACCGGCGGCCGACGATGCGGCGGAGGCTCGAGATCGCCTGCTCGAGGCTGTTGTCGCTGACGGCAACGTCCATCCATCCGGCCCGGACCAGATCGTCCTTGGCGACGACGTGACCGGCGCGTGCAACGAGCAGGAGCAGCACGTCCAGGTGCCGGCGGGAAATCGCAATCGGCTCCCCCGAACGCGTCAGGCGGCGGCGCTCGGAGTCGAGCTCGAACTGATCGAAGAGGAACCGTCCGCCGGCAGCCACGAGCGAATTGTACGCGTCCACCCGTCCGTCAGTTCGAGCTGCCCAGGGATGTGACACCAAGTCCTCGCGCCGCGGGAACTGGGGCGCCGACGCGATTGGGCGTCATGAACGGCAGGAGCAGAAGGCAGACAAGGCCGACAGCGCCGTCAATCGTCAAGGTGGTCGGATAGCCCCACCGTTCGAGCGCCAGCCCCTGCCATCGCGCCGTGAACTGAATCACCAGGTTGAGGAGCGACATGTACGCCGTGAACTGCGTCGCGGCGACGGCGGGCGTCGTCACATCCATGAAGAGGGCCGTGCGGGTGCCGTACATGAGGCCGTTGAAGACGGCGTGCGCCAGGCATGCGGCCCAGAAGGCCGTCAGAAGCGCTGGCGGGACCTCCGGCCGATTGGGGGCGTCGAGCGCCAGCGGCATGACCCACTGGAACCGCGTCATCACGGCAGCCATGAAGAACGTTGGCAGCGTGGTTCCCACGATGTACAGGGCCAGCATCCGACGGCGCCCCAGGCGGTCGGACAGCCAGCCGCCCAGCAGGCAGCAGCCCGCGTTGATGACGCCCGACCAGAGGCCGAGCACGCCGATCGATGTGTCCGACATGCCCAGCTCGACGGCCAGGTTCGATTGCAGCGCGAGCCCCAGGGCGTAGGCGCCGGCGGGCATCAGCGCGAAGATCACACCGACAAACGCCGCCCGGCTCCCGGTGAACGCGCGACTCGCGTCCGCGACGAACTGCCGGATTTCGACCACCGCCGTCATGAGAGACGGGGCGCCGTGCCGCGGCCGTCCGCTCCTCGGCTCTCGGAGCGGCAGCGCCACGAAGACCGTGATCGACAAAATGCACGCGGCCACGAAGAAGTACGTGATCGGAAAGCTGACGAACGAGGTGAGGAACAACACGCCCGATCCGCCGATGGCCTGGCCGAGGTAGGCGCCGCCGAACATGGCGCCGTTGGCCAGCCCGCGCTCATCGGGCTTCAGCACTTCGGTCGCGAGCGCATCGATGGCGACGTCCTGGGTAGCGCCGAAGAAGTTGTGGAGGATGATGATCCAGGTGAAGAACTGAACCTCTGTGGTGACGTCGACCGGCAGGGCCGCCATCAGCGACCCCACCATCAGAATCTGGGTGAGGACGATCCATATCCTCCTTCGTCCGAGCCGGTCCGAGGACAGCACGTCGACGAAGGGGCCGATGGCCCACTTCCACGCCCACGGCAGGTAGATCGCCCCGACGAGGGCGCCGATGTCGGCAACGCCGACACCCTGTCGCCGCATCTGGGTCGCGACGGCGGTGGCCGCAAACCCGAGCGGGATGCCCTCGGTGATGTAGAGAAAAAAGAAGGCCACCAGGCGGCCGCGCCTGGTGGCCAGCAGATCTGGGCGCTTCAACATCCCCGCCGGCTACGCGATCATCGCGGGTGACCCGACCCTACTTCCGGGCAAACTTCCTCACCACCATGAGGAAGTCCGCGCCGTACACGTTGCCCTCGCGGTCCACGGTCACACCTTCCGCCAGGCTCGAGACGCCGGGGTAGGGATACGGACATGGATCGGGAATGAGTGATGTGACCGACCCGTCCCTGGCGCTCCCGATTCTGATGCCGCGCCGGATGCCCGGATTGAAGCCGTAGCCGGTCCCCGGGAGCCCGAGCTGCCCGGTGTTGGTGCGGCCATCTCTCGATTCTGAGTCCGCGACGTACAGCGTGTCGGTCCGCTTGTCGATGTACATCCCGCTCGGCCGGCCGAACTGGAACCACTGCGCGATGAACTTGCCGTCGGGATCGAAGACCTGGACCCGGTTGTTCTGCCGATCGCCGACAAACACCCGGCCGCGAGAGTCGAGGGCGATCGTATGAGGCACGTCGAGCTCGCCTGGTCCCATGCCCTTCCTGCCCCAGGTCTTGAGGAACTTGCCGTTTCTGTCGAACTTCATGACGCGGGCGTTGCCTGTTGCCAAGCCGCCGCCCGAGTGCCCGTCGGCGACGTAGAGATCGCCGTTGTCGGCCACGGCAACCTCGGTGGGCGCGTCGAACTCGTCGGTGCCCGGACCCGCCACGCCCTTCTTGCCCAGCGTCAGCAGCACCTTGCCGTCCTGGCTCATCTTGAACACCTGGTGACTGCCGTTATCAGCCACCCAGAGGAAGCCGTCCTTGTCGACCGTGAGCTTGTGCGGGCTCACGAACATGCCGGCGCCAAAGTTCCTCAGTACCTTGCCCGACGTGTCGAGCTGGAAGATGGGGCTGACGGTCGCGCTGGGGCCGCCGCACGTCGTACCGCCCGCTCCCGAGTTGCCGCAGCGATCGATCACCCAGATGGTTCCATCCGGCGCGGTCGTCACGCTCGCCGTCGATCCCCACTTCCGTCCCGCGGGCAGCTGTCCCCAATCCACGCCGGGCTGATAGGGATTGGGCAGGTCGTTGCGCGCGCCCAGATGCGACACGGCGGGAAGCGACACGGGATACCGGCCGGCGGGAAAGATCGGCTGCGGGGGCCCTCCGCCGCGGCCGGCGGGCGGCGGCGTGGTGGGCACTCCGCACGAGTAGGCATTGGGCCCGGCCGGCGATCCACTCGGCGGCATCGGCACGGCGACGGCCTGCGCCGCCGGCGTGGCGCCCTGCGCCTCAACGCCTTCGAGCGAGACACCGACAATCGCGAGCATGCTCAGCGCAGCCGCACACATGACCGAGAGCATGACCGAAGTCGCTCGTTGAACAGGAACCATCGCCGACCCTCCTCCGGGGCCCTTATACACCCGAGTCACAAACCGGGCAACAGGCAGGCGCCGCCACAGGCGGATTGACAAGCGCAACCTGAGACCCTACTGTCATGCGCACTTCACCTGATTGATGGGGACGAAAATGACTCGACACATGTCGCGCCGCTTCTCGCTTGTCCTGCTGCTCGGATTCACCGCCGCGGGTCTCGCTCCAGTGAGCGCGCAACGCCGCGACGCGGTGACGCCCTTCACGATCAACGTGCCCGACTCGGTGCTGACCGACCTGAAGCAGCGCCTGTCGCGGGTGCGCCTGGCCGACGAGTTCCCGGACGCCGGCTGGGACTACGGCACCAACCGTGCGTATCTCGAACAGTTGGTCACGTACTGGCGCGACAAGTACGATTGGCGCGCCCAGGAACGCCGGCTGAACCGATTCGATCAGTTCAAGACGAACATCGACGGGCTCGACATCCATTTCATCCATCAGCGCTCGAAGTCGCCCGGGGCGGTGCCGCTCCTGCTGCTGAACGGCTGGCCGAGCTCCATCGAGGAATACGCCAAGGTCATCGATGCGCTGGCGGATCCGGCCAGCCACGGAGGCCGCACCGAAGATGCGTTCCACGTCGTGATCCCCTCGATGCCCGGCTACGGCTTCTCGGACAAGCCGCGCGAGCGCGGGTACAACCCCGAACGGATCGCGGGCATGTGGGTCACGCTCATGGCCCGGCTTGGATACTCACGGTACGGGACACATGGCAGCGACTGGGGTATCGCAACCGCGACGCACCTGGCCCTGAAGGATTCCCAGCACATGGCCGCGCTGCATCTCTCCGGGTGCCCCGGCGGAGCCGTGGGCACGGCGCCGGCCGGCCGGGGAAGCCAGGCGCCGGCGGTCGTGTCCTCGAACCTGGGCTATCAGGAGATCCAGACCACCAAACCGCAGACGCTGGGGCACGGACTCAGCGACTCTCCGCTCGGGCTGGCGTCATGGATCATGGATAAGTGGCATAGCTGGAGCGACCACGACGGCAACGTCGAGAAGGTCTACACGAAGGATGAGCTCCTGACCAACATCATGATCTACTGGGTGACCAACTCGGGCACCTCGTCGGCGCGCCTCTACTACGAGAGCCGGCACGTCAACGGCCGTCTGCTGCCGACCTTCTTCGAGGGGTTCCTGCCCCGACTGCCGGAAGGTCGCGTGGCGGTGCCCACGGGCTGCGGCGCGTTTCCGTCACAGTACGACCGGCGAGGCATTCCGGTGAACACGAACACGGAAGCCGCGCGCGCATCGGCGAACGTGCGCTACAACGTCGTCCACTACGCCACGATGCCGCGGGGCGGCCACTTCCCCGCATTGGAGCAGCCAGGCCTGTGGCTGGACGACCTCCGCGCGTTCTTCCGCGAGCGGCGGTAGGTGTGCGCGGTACGCGTCCAGATGTCGCTGCGTGGGGGTGATCGCACCGGCGGCAGCGCTCCCCAACAGGTAGGCGAACTGGCTATTGCGACTTCCCGCGCGCCGTGACAGGCCACACGACCTCGACCCGATCGTTGCGAATCCCGTACATCTGATCGTAGAGATTCACGACCGGGTCGCAGTGTGGGACGATGAGGTCGAGCCGGTCGCCCATCCGGTACGATTTCCTCGCCTCTTTGAACGTGATCACTCCCAACTCGTCCGAGCCGGCGTTGTAGTCCATTCCCGGCTCGCCGATGACGCCGGCGTGCGGCACGTTGAGCGTCAGCGCCTTGGCGCCGGCGTCGGTCGTCAGACGCCCGGGGAAGCGATTGTTGAGGATGGTTGCGACGACCGTGAGCGATGCCTCGAAGTCGCGATAGACCGGATCGCCATCCTCGCCGCCGATCGCCAGGTACTGCATGTCCATGAAGACGTAGCTGCCGACCTGCACATCGGTGAAGCCCGGCACGTGATGCAGGATATTGTAGGTGCCCGTCCCGCCACCGCTGAAGATTTCGGTGCTGAGGCCGGCCTTCTTCATGGCCTCGAAGGTACGGAGGTTCTCGTCGAGCGCGGCGAGTGCCCGCGCCTTCCGGGTCGCGAAACCGGTGATGTGCTGAGCGCCGCCGTCATACGACAGCATCCCGCGCAGCTTCAGGTTCGGCAGCGTATCGACGAGCCTCGCGAGCGCCAGGGCCCCCTCGCCCGCCGGAATGCCGCTGCGCGTGCCAACGGCC
>CAZCEL010000013.1:0-23692 GCA_964497175.1 uncultured Bifidobacteriaceae bacterium | reverse complement strand
GCACAGCCGGCTCGTCCCGCATCACGAACATGACCGCCGCGCCGACAGCGGCACCCGTGCCCCTGTCCACGCGGACGGTCAGCCGCGCTCGGTATGCGGGCTGGGCACTGGCCGTCGTGCTGAGTGCCGCTGTCGGCGCGGCGGTCATGTTCGTGATGCGGGACGAGCCGGCTGTGCAGCGCCGGATCCGTTTTGACATCGCCCCGCCCGCCGGCATGCAACTGGCGGCGCCGCCGGGACGGCTCGCCGTGTCGCCGGATGGGTCCGCCATCGCGTTTGCTGTCACGGGCGAAGTGCCGGGCCAGGTGAGGCTGTTCCTCCGCGACCTTGGGAGTGAGGAGGCGCGCCCTATTCCAGGAACCGAAGGAGTCCTGGCCATCCCGTTCTGGTCCCCGGATGGCCGCTTTCTCGCCTTTGTCGCCGACGGCAAGCTGAAGTCGGTCGAGGTGTCGAATGGCCTCGTGCAGCAGATCTGCGAGATGCCCTCAAAATACCGGGCAAATCCCTCCGTAGGTAGCCCAGCCGCCGTCGCGAGCGGAACGTGGAGCAGCGATGGCACCATCATCTTTTCGGTAGCCGCCGGGGCCGGAGGTGTCACATCCGCGTTCCGATCCTTGGCCCTGTTTCGCGTGCCCGCCACCGGCGGCCAGCCCACTGCCGCCACGACTCTTGGCGAGGACGAGGCCGAGCACGCGTTTCCACAGTTCCTTCCGGATGGCGAGCATTTCCTGTATCGAGTGCTGCTCCGATCCGGAGAATCACGTGCCTATGTCCAGACTCTTACCTCATCCAGCCGCACACACGTCCTGACGGACGTGGTCAACGTGCAGTATGCGTGGCCCGGATACCTGCTCTATGTCAGGGAGCAGACACTGTACGCCCAAGCATTCGACGCCGCACGGCTTGCGGTGACCGGTGAGCCACGAGTGCTTGCGAACGAGGTCCTCATGACGCCGGGCGGCCGCGGTGTCTTTTCGGTGTCCGATGGTGGTCTGCTCGCGTACAGCAGTGTGCAGGCGCAATCGAGCGAGTTCATCGTCGTTGATAGGTCAGGCCTGGGAACAGCACTCGGCGAGCCAGCGCCCTACCGGAACAGCTTTGACCTGTCGCCTGACGGGAGCCGGTTGGTGGTGGCGCAGAGCGCTGACGGCGGTGGCGCGCCGGATCTGTGGGTCATCAATCTAGAAACTGGTGTGCGATCGCGGGTGACGTTCGATCGTGCGAACGATGGTGATCCCGTGTGGTCCCCCAATGGCTTACGTATAGTGTTCACTACCAATCGCAAGGGCTATCCAGCCCTCTTCATGAAGGAATTTGGATCCTCAGAGGAGGAGCTCTTGCTCGATGGCGTTGAAGGACATTTTGCGGAAGATTGGTCATCGGATGGGCGCTACCTGGCGTTCCTGGCGGGCCGTCCGAGCACCCAGATTGGCGTGCTGCCGCTCGCCGATCCAGAGCGCAAGCCGATTGTCGTCGTGAGCTCGCCGTTCGACAAAGACGAGCCGCATTTCTCGCCCGATGCGCGCTGGATCGCGTTCAACTCGTCCGAATCGGGGACGTCCCAGGTGTACGTCACGGCATTCCCTCCGGACGGCCGGCAATGGCAGGTCTCGCCAAGCGGCGGCATGCAGGCGCGTTGGCGCGGCGACGGCCGCGAGCTCTACTACCTCGCGCCCGACGGCATGCTCATGGCTCTTCCGATGGATCCAGCCACCGGCCGGCCAACCGGCCGCGCCTCGCCCCTGTTTCAGACGAATCTTCAGCCGGTGCCCAACCAGGACCAGTACGAAGTAACCCGAGATGGGAAACGGTTCTACCTCCTGCGGCCGACGTCCGTGCCCGGCGCTTCGGGCATCGCCGTTGTCGCGAACTGGGCAGCCGGGCTCAAATAGAGCAGCCTCTGCTAAGCCGGCTCGACTCTCAGGACGACGCCGTTCTCTTCTTCCGTCAGAAGGTAGATCAGCCCGTCGGGTCCTTGACGGATGTCCCGCATCCGCTGCCGGAGCTGGGACAGGAACGTCTCGCGCCGGGTCTCCCACATCCTGTCGTTGAAAACGACGCGTTCGACTCCGGTAGCTTCCTTGAACCGGCCGCGGACCGTGCTGCAGACCATGAGGTTGCCCTTCCAGGCCGGGAATCGATCGCCGGTGTAGAAGAGGAGGCCGGACGGCGTGATGCCGGGCAGCCAGACGAGCAGCGGCTGCTCGATTCCCGGCGTGAAGGGGTTGCCCATGGGTGACGAGTCGTTGTGCCGTCCGTACCCGTAGTCGGGCCAGCCGTAATCCCCGCCGGCCTTGAGGACGTTGATCTTGTCTCCGCCGAGCGGTCCGAGCTCTGCCTCGAACATCTGACCTGTCGCCGGATGAGGCGCGAGGCCGAAGTGGTCGCGATGGCGGGTGACCAAGAAGCCGCGCGACAACGAACCCCGATTTGAGATTCGCATCCCGCTCCATCATCTGACCTAGTCCTGCCGCTGAGAAGTTTCTTGGGAGCGGAAGCGGCATCTGCGCAAGCAGCCGGCGTCGCCGCCTCAGTACTGAGGTTCGCAAACCACGCCTCGTCGGTTCCGATCGACAGCCGGTGAGAGCGTGAAGCGCATCGTGGTGGGAGCCTGGAGGGCAGGCGCCGATGCGACGTGCATCTGCTCAACGCCGGGGCGGAAGCGGGGCGCAGGGTGGCGCAACACCCGGTGCCGGTCTGCCAACCCGCGGCGTCGCTCAGGAGTGAGGCGAGACGATGGGACGGGACTCCACGGACGCCCGGCCGTAGAACCGCTGCGTCGGCCGCCACTTGTGGCGCCACGCGGGGCAACGGGATCGGGCGCTTGTCTTGCCGGATCGCGCGCTGACCCTGCTCCAGACCTGCAGCGTTCGGACGCCCGACGACCCGTTCGCGCGCCCGCGCCTGGGGCAGGGACGCGAAATGGCGCATCCCCACTCGTGGAATCGGCCGGTCGAGGTGCAGCGGATCCGAGCTATTTTGGCTGCGAGTAGGCCGCCTCGGTCTCGACCGCGAACCTCCGGTAGTTTGAGAACTCCGAGATCGCGCCCGAGCGCACGCGCCTGACCATTGCCAGACGTCCGCTGACCGTATAGCTCGCTCGTGCGGGCAGCCACACATCGCCGTTCACCTTGCGGCGCTCGAAGCTCAGACGGGAGCCTTCGTGGACTCGCGCGAGCAGCCCAAGGCCGATCGAGAGCGTGCGGATAGCCTCGACCTCGACGCGCACGAGCTCGTAATCCGATTCGCTCGCCCACACCTTGCCGGCGAAGTGCGTCAACATCCTGCCTTCGCGCGTGCGCGGCGCCGCCTCCGGCCGCGGTGTCATCGAGAACAGCACTGTGCCGTGTCCATCGATGGCCTCCCGCCCCAGCCATCGAATGTCGAGCACACGAAAGACATCGTCCAGGATCGCCTCGTTATCGCGGCGTTCCTTCTCGTGCTCGCGTGCCTGTGCCTGCCGATCCTTGTCGGTCTCTTTCACCCGACGCCGCAGATAGTCTTGCGCGGCCTTCCGGCGTTCGCGATCCTGCTTCTCCAGCTCCTCGCGCTCCACGGGCCGGCCGTCGATCGACACCAGCCGGTTCCATCGTCCCTCGCCAGGCAGCCCAGGGTAGCTCTCGAACACCCGGACGGTGTCGGTCGTTGACCTGCCCTCCCTGTCGAGCTTCAGGTCGTGGCGGGTTTCCTGATAGACGTACCCGAATTGGCGCTGTTCGTCGGTCTGGAGCCGGCGCCGCGCCTCCTTGAGAAACGCGTCGACGTCAAGAGTGGACGCGTCCTGGGCGAGACCTCCAACTGAAAGCAGCACCAGGAGAACAGACAGCAGGCGGGGCACGCCTCTATTAGACGCGATGCTCACGGCCAGGTCTACTGGCAGCCCCACCGCAACTCCCGTCACCATTTTCCGTTCGGTCGGCCGGCGCCCGACACACCCTTGAGAGACACTCGGCCGGCTTCCTGCGATTCATCAGAGCTTTGCGAACACGGGGCGTGTCTGCAGGCGCCGGGCAGAGGCCTTGCGAAGGGCTTCGTCGACCCTGGGAGGGACCAAGGGCGTCACCACCAGGCCCGACCCGGCATCCCCAGGTTGCCGCCCGGGGTCGCCAGTCAACCTGTCTCAAGGAGGATTACATGGTTCGCACGATCTGTTCGCTCGCAGCGGGGGGCATCCTGCTCCTCGCGCAGCCCCACGCCCAAGCCGCACAGTCCCCGAAAGCGGGCGATGCCGGCGGAAAGGCCACCGCGGTCGTCAACCTCAACACCGCCAGCTCGGCCGAGCTGCAGACGCTGCCGGGCGTGGGCGTCAAGACCGCCGAACGCATCATCGAGTACCGCCAGAAGAAGGGCCCCTTCAAGAAGATCGAGGAGCTGATGAACGTGCAAGGCATCGGCGAGAAGAGCTTCCTGAAGCTTCGCGCGCAGGTCACGGTTGCCGCGAAGAGTTCGACGGCCGAACAGCAGGACTGATCGTGGCCGAGGTGGCTGTGCGGAAATCGCATAGCCACCTTCGTCGCTCGGTCCCCGGCTCGAAATGACCCCATCCGCGCGCGGCTACTCGCTGGTCGAGCTCGCGTTCGTCCTGGGCATCGTGGCCACCACGTGCGGTATCGCCATTCCACAGGCGCGTGCCACGCTGGACGATATGCGGGCGCTCGGAGCGGTCCGGTACGTGTCCACGCGGCTGCACGAGACACGCATGGAGGCCGTGCGCCGCTCGCGGCATACGGCGATTCGATTCACGTCGCTGGAGCAACGCTACATCTTCAGGATCTACACGGATGGGAACAACAACGGTGTTCGCTCGGCCGACATCCAGAGCGGCGTCGATCCGGCGCTCCGGCCGCCCGAGCGGCTCTCAGACCAGTTCGCCGACGTCGACTTCGGCACGCTGCCTGGTCTGCCAGCCGTCGATCCTTCCAGCTCGCCGCCTGGATCGGATCCGATCAGAGTGGGGACGAGCAGGATGGTGGTCTTTACCGCTCTCGGGACGGCCACTCCGGGCAGTCTCTATGTCAGGAGCCGGCGGGCGCAGTACGTCGTGCGCATCTTCGGCGAGACGGGCAAGATCCGCATCCTCCGCTTCAACGAGCGAACGGGCACATGGACGGCACTCTAGGACCCAGGCGCGAGCGCCGGCTCGATCGCCGGCACACCGCGATCGCCAGCCACCGCATCCTCGGCGCGCGCATCCGCCCGGGACACCACGCGACCATCATCAACGTGTCGGCCGGAGGCGCCCTGCTTGACTCGACGTTCCGGATGTTGCCTGGCGCAGTCATCGACGTGCAGTTCGAACGCGCCGACTACCGCGCCCACCTGAGAGCGTGTGTAACGCGATGCGCGGTCGAGCGCCTCGAGGCCGGGCGCGTTCTCTACCGCGGTGCGGTCGCGTTCGATGCGCGGCTGCGCTGGCTCTCGGACGAGAGCGCCGGGTATGCGATTCCCTCACGCGACCCGCGGATTTCGGTGACGGCGGGGGACGCGCTACCCAGGCAATGACGTTTCGAACGTCTGCGCGCGATGAGAACGCGGGGATTTCCAGGTCGCCTGCTCACCTCAGGCGTGGCATCCGATTTGGTAGCGGCGCGGACGGCATTGTATCGAGGGGCCTCATGAAACTGCTCGGCGACGCGAGCGACACCAACTCGAGGGCGTTCACAGCCCGACGGCAAGAGCGTCGGCAGGCGTTCCATGCGCTGCTGCGGAGTCTGGCGCATGCGCTCGCACAAGGGAGCTCCCGGCCACCGCTCGGCCGCGTGTTCGAAGACGCGCTTCGGCGCGCCCTTCCTTTTTGCGACGTACGTTTTCGCGACGCGGCTGCACCATCCGATCGCGCGCGCGCCGGGTCGGACGCCGAGGCAATCGCCTTCGAAGTGCCCGGACCCAACCCCAGATCCCGCGGCGTGCTCGAGGCCACCTTCGATCCCTCCTGCGGCGTGGGCGAGTGGGACTTCCAGCTGCTTGGTGCTGCGGCGAATCTGGGCTCGTGCGTGCTCGAGATCGATCGCGCCCATGCGCAGATCGCACGCATGAATGCGACGGCCTGGGCCAGGCCACGCGATGGCGCCGCGCCGCTCATCGGATCGACGCCGGCGATGCAGACGCTGCGGTCGAAGATTCAGCGGGTGGCAGCCACCGGCTTCACGGTGCTGCTCGAAGGCGAAAGTGGGGTGGGCAAGGAACTGGTGGCTCGTCAGATCCACGAGTTGAGCGACCGTCGCGGCGGTCCGTTCGTGGCCGTCAACTGTGCCGCGCTCGTCGAGACGCTTCTCGAAGCGGAGCTCTTTGGCATCGAGGACCGCACAGCCACTGGCGTGCGCGGCCGGCGCGGCAAGTTCGAGCATGCGGACGGCGGCACGCTGTTCCTCGACGAGGTCTCGGATCTGTCCTTATCCGCCCAGGCGAAGCTCCTGCGGGCGATTCAGGATCTCTCCGTCGAACGGGTCGGCGGCTCCGTGTGCCGTCGTGTCGACATCCGAATCGTGGCCGCGACCAACCGGCGCCTGGCCGACCTGGTCGAACGTGGTCTCTTCAGGACGGACCTCTTCTACCGTCTGGGTGGCGTCGACATCCACGTGCCGGCCCTCCGCGAACGGCGGGCCGACATCCTGGAGCTGGCGCGCTACTTCCTGGAGCGCCATCGCACGACCAGGTCCCTGCGCCTGTCCGCCGCGGCTTCCGACGCGCTGACGACCTATCACTGGCCCGGCAACGTGCGCGAGCTGGAACGCCTCATGGAACGGGCGATCGCGCTGGCCGAGGGTCCCCTGGTCGAGATCGACGATCTGTCGCCGTGCGTGCGCGGCGACTACTCGATCGCCCTGCAGCCTTCACTCGACCGCCACGAGACGATGAGAACCTGGCAGGGTCGGTACGCCCGCCTGGTGTTCGAACGGTGTGGGAGAAACAAGCGTCAGACATGCCGTGTGCTGCGGATCAGTTATCACACGCTCGTGACCTATCTGCGGTACCCGGTCGACGCCGCCGCCGAGCGGCAGGACGCGCACTGGCCGCGGGCGATCGAGCGCGGCCAGCGGACCTATCCCTCACTGGTGGAGGCGTGACATGTCGCGATAGGAACCTGACGCTCGACGATCGCCGGGAGTCTCCGGCACAACGTAGCAGACGGGACAGGGTCAACGGGTCGAGTCGTCGCGCGTCTGCTCCAAGGCGGCGATGTCCATGCACATCGCCTCAGACCGATGGTCGGAGGTAGGGTCATGCGTGTGGTCACCAGATCGAGTTGGATGCTCGGATTGTTCGCGATCGGCGCGATCACGGCGGGGCCGTTCGATCGCGCGGACGGCTCGCCGGTTCTTGGAGGCCGGCAGGTCTTGGCCCCCACCGCCGCGCTGGCGCCGAGGCACGCGCCCGGTTCGAGGGCACTCGTGGCCGCCCTCGAGCCGACGCGGCTCGCCGCCGGTGCTGCACCCCAGGTCACGCGTCTCGAGGCCGCAGACCTGACGCTCGCGTTCGCTCAACTGGATGACGGCTCACTCGAGATCGCGGGTCGCGCCGGCGAGCTGACGATCCGCAAGACCGTGCAACCGCAGGGCGATGTTGTCCTGGAGCTTGGCGCAGACAACGACCGCGTCATCCTGCAGGCCGCAACGCACTCGGTCAGCGTCAGACGCGGTGCGAAGCACGTTGTTCTTTCGCCTGTCGAGGTGACCGAGGACGACCTCGATCAGGTGCGTCGTCTGCTGGCCGATTCGCGGGCCGTCGTGCTGCTCCGCCGTCTTGGCGCGGCGGTCTATGCCGGTCAGGACGACTCGCCAGCGTCGGCGGCGCTCCTGATGGCCGACGCCGTCGTCGGCATGCTCACGGGCGACGGTGGCGCGCCCGCTCGAGTCGCGAGACATTTCGCCAGGCACGCGGCCGGCAGGCTGCGGCGGGCTGCGCTCGGCACCGACTGCTACCGAGAGTGGGAGCAGTTGGTGGTTCGCGCGATGAACGAATTCCTCAGCTGCTTCGCTGACACGCTCTGGTATGCCCCGCTCCAGTACCTCTGCTCGTTCCGCTGGTTTCTGCAGGCCGAGTCGGCCTGGTTTCAGTTTCTGAGCTGTTCGAGTTTCCCGACATAGGCCACGCGGACGCCGACCTCCAAGGAGACCGACACACATGAGACGCGCACTCGCCCTGCTGGTGGGAATCATTGTAGGCGTCATGCTCGCCGGCGCTGCGGCGCCCCTGGCCCTCGCGCTGGTGCCACCTGAACTGCGGGGACCGCGTCTCGTGTGGTTCGTCGGCTCCGCGACCGTCCTCATCGCGGCGGTCGTGAGCTGGGTCGTATCGGCGACACCGCGCGAGTGACCTGTCCGTCGTCCGCCTCTTCCTTGACCGTGCGCGAACGCGCATAGTACCGTTGCGTGCCTCGCTCGGGCGTCCCTCTCAATGGAACAGGCTGCCGCTCCCGCCCTCAGGAAGACGCCGCTCCACGCTCGCCACCGTGCCTTGGGCGCGCGGATGGTCGCCTTTGGTGGCTGGGACATGCCGATCGAGTACGCGGGCATCGCCGCTGAACACATGGCGGTGCGCGAACGCGCTGGTCTGTTCGACGTCAGCCACATGGGCGAGATCGAGATCGCCGGCCGCAATGCGCTCGACGCCGTGCAGCGCATCTCCTGTAACGACGCGTCGCGGCTCGAGGCGGGGCAGGCTCAGTATTCGGGGCTCCTGACCGAGGCGGGTACGTTCATCGACGATCTGCTCGTCTATCGCCTGGCGGCACACCACTTCCTGCTGGTTGTCAACGCGTCACACATCGCTGAAGATTACGCGCATATCGCGCAGCACATCAGGACCGTCGGGGACGCGGTCGCGGTCGATGCCAGCTCGCGGTACGCGCTGCTCGCCGTGCAGGGCCCGCGCGCGCACGACGCCCTGCAGCCGTTGACGGGCGTCGATTTGGCGACGGTCAAGTACTACCGGTTTCATCACGGAGAAGTGGCCGGCGCGCGCGCGACCATCTCACGGACAGGCTATACGGGCGAGGACGGTTTCGAGATCTTCGTGCCGCCGTCCTTCGCCGATCGGACGTGGCAGGCGATCGTCGAGTCGGGCGGTCCGTCCGGCCTGGTCCCCTGCGGGCTCGGCGCGCGCGACACGCTGCGTCTCGAGGCTGGCATGCGTCTCCACGGCAGCGACATCGACGAGACGACGACCGTGCTGGAGGCCGATCTCGGGTGGATAGTAGGCTGGGACAAGCCCGATTTCGTCGGTGCGCAGGCACTGCGCCGGCAGCGGATCGCCGGGATCGGCCGCAGGCTCGTCGGATTCGAAATGCTGGACCGGGGGATCGCGCGCCATGGCTACGACGTGTTCGTCGACGGCGTGAAGGTCGGCCGCGTCACCAGCGGAACGCAGACGCCGTTCCTGAAGCGAGCGATCGGCATGGCGTACTTGCCGCTCGGACGGACCGCGCCGGGCACCGAGTTCGAGATCGACATCCGCGGACGGCGCGCACGGGCGGGCGTCGTGCGGTTGCCGTTCTACAAGCGCGGCAAGTGAGACCGGAGTCACCCATGGCGTATCCGACGGGGCTGAGGTACACGAAGAATCACGAATGGATGGAAACGATCGGTGATTCCGCACGCGTCGGTATTACCGACTACGCGCAGCAACAGCTGGGCGACGTCGTGTACGTGGAACTGCCCGAAGTGGGCGCCCGCCTGAAGGCCGGGCAGTCGTTCGGCACCATTGAGTCGGTCAAGGCCGTCTCCGAGCTCTATGCGCCGGTATCGGGCGAGGTCGTCGAGGTGAACACGATGCTCAAGGACATGCCCGAACTCGTCAACAAGGACCCGCATGCGACGTGGATGATCGTCTTGAAGCTCCTCGATCCGGGCGAACAGGCCGCCCTGCTCGACGCCTCCCAGTACGCGGACCTGGTGCGATGAGGGTCGGCAGACAACCCGCAACCGGCGAGGAGGCCGGGCCCGCAGCCGAAGGAACCGGCGTCTCCGAGCGTCCCGACTCGTTCCGTTCTCGACACATCGGGCCGCGCGAGATCGACGTCGAGCAGATGCTCGCGCAGGTGGGCGCCGCATCACTCGACGCCCTGATCGATGAGGCCATCCCGGCTCGGATTCGTCTCGGCAGCAAGCTGGAGCTGCCGGCCGGCCGTCCCGAGCACGAGTTCCTCGAACATCTGCGCGAGGTGGCGACGGCCAATCGCGTCTTCACGTCCTACATCGGCCTCGGTTACTACGACTGTGTGACGCCGAGCGTCATCCTGCGGAACGTGCTCGAAAACCCGGGCTGGTACACGCCGTACACGCCGTATCAGGCGGAGATTGCCCAGGGCCGCCTCGAAGCGCTCCTCAACTTCCAGACCATGGTGGGAGACCTGACGGGGATGGACGTCTCGACGGCGTCGCTGCTCGACGAGGCGACCGCTGCCGCAGAAGCCATGACGATGATGTACCGGGTGCAGAGCCGGCGGATTTCGAACGCCGGGGATGCGCCACGGTGTTTCGTCTCCGACGGGTGCTTTCCGCAGACCATCGCGGTCCTGCGATCGCGGGCCGAACCGCTTGGAATCGAGCTGGTGGTGGGCGATCATCGGAGCGCTGCTCTGGACGACCGCGTCTTCGGCGCGATTGTGCAGACACCCGACGAGGCGGGCCTTGTCCACGACCTGCGAGCGTTTATTGCACAGGCGGGGGAGCAGGGCATGCTGGTCGCAGTCGCGTGCGACCTCTTGAGCCTGACGCTCCTGGCGCCACCGGGCGAGGCGGGCGCCGACGTCGTGTTTGGCAGCTCGCAGCGATTCGGCGTGCCCCTGGGGTACGGCGGACCGCACGCCGCGTTTTTCGCCAGCCACGAGCGGCACGTGCGCCAGATGCCGGGGCGGATCATCGGGGTGTCGGTCGATGCGCAGGGCGCTCGCGCCTACCGCATGGCCGTGCAGACGCGCGAGCAGCATATTCGCCGCGAGCGCGCCACGTCGAACATCTGTACCGCACAAGCCCTGCTGGCCAACATGGCGGGGTTCTACGCGGTCTATCACGGGCCACGCGGTCTCAGAGCCATCGCCGAGCGCGTGCACGGTCTCGCGGCGAGCCTCGAGCGCGGGCTGGCCGCCCTCGGTGTTGAACAGGTGAACGCGCAGTATTTCGACACACTGCGTGTCCGCGTGCCAGACGCGTCGCGTGTCCGGGAAGCCGCGCTGGCCTCGCGCGTCAATTTCCGATACCGCGACGATGGCACGATCAACATCGCGCTTGACGAAACGACCAGTGCAGCCGCGGTCGGTTCAATTCTCGAGGTGTTCGGCAAGGCCGTCGGTCGTTCCAGCACGGCGCCCGCGGAGGTCTGGCCGGCTCGCGGCGGCTATCCGCCCGAGCTGGCCCGGACATCCCCGTTTTTGACTCACCCGATCTTCAACAGCCATCATTCCGAGCTGGAGATGATGCGGTACATCCGCAGCCTCGAGCGAAAGGACATCGGCCTCGACACGTCGATGATTCCGCTCGGGTCGTGCACGATGAAGCTGAATGCCGCATCCGAGATGCTGCCGATCACCTGGCCGGAGTTTTCGAAACTCCATCCGTTTGTGCCGGTGGACCAGGCACGGGGCTTTCACCAGGTGTTCGGGGAACTGACGGCGGCGCTCGCGTGCATCACCGGGCTGCCGGCCGTGTCGCTGCAACCGAACTCAGGCGCGCAGGGCGAGTACGCGGGGCTGATGGTCATTCGGGCCTACCATCGCGCATCCGGCAATGGAGACCGCGACGTCGTGCTCATCCCCTCGTCCGCTCACGGCACCAATCCCGCCAGCGCCGTCATGGCCGGCCTGCGCGTCGTCGTTGTTGCCAGCACGGGGGAGGGCAGTATCGACGTGGCGGACCTCCAGGCAAAGGCCGACGAGCACGCGCACCGCCTGGCGGCCCTGATGGTGACCTATCCGTCCACGCACGGCGTGTACGAGGAGCACATTCAGGATGTCTGTGCCATCGTGCACGCCCGAGGAGGGCAGGTGTACATGGACGGGGCCAACATGAACGCGCAGGTCGGCCTGACGAGCCCGGCCGCGATCGGCGCTGACGTGTGTCACCTCAACCTGCACAAGACGTTCGCCATCCCGCACGGCGGTGGGGGGCCTGGCATGGGGCCCATCGCGGTGGCGGCCCATCTCGCGCCCTACCTGCCCGGCCATCCGCTCGCAGCAACCGGCGGCCGTCTGGCCATCCCGGCGGTCGCGGCCGCCCCGTGGGGCAGTGCGAGCATTCTGCTCATTTCGTACGCGTACGTGCAGATGCTCGGCGGCGACGGAATGACCGACGCCACCCGATTCGCGCTGCTCAACGCCAACTACCTCAAGGCGAGGCTGGAGGGCCATTATCCGGTGCTCTACGCGCGGCCCAACGGGCGTGTGGCGCACGAGCTCATCTTCGACCTGCGCCCGTTGAAGCAGGCCAGCGGCATCGACGAGACCGATGTCGCCAAGCGGCTGATGGATTACGGATTTCACGCGCCGACCGTCTCGTTTCCAGTCGCCGGCACACTGATGGTCGAGCCGACCGAGAGCGAGCCGAAGGGCGAATTGGATCGGTTCTGCGATGCAATGATTGCCATCCGCCAGGAGATCCAGGACGTGATCGACGGCCGGGCCGACCGCCAGAACAACGTGCTCAAGAACGCTCCGCACACCGCGGCGGTTGTGGTGTCGGATGAGTGGGCGCGCCCCTACTCACGCGGCCGGGCCGCGTTTCCTCTGCCGTTCGTGCGCGAGCACAAGTTCTGGCCGAGCGTCGGTCGCGTTGACAATGCGTACGGCGATCGCCACCTCGTGTGCTCCTGCCCGCCACTCGACGTGTACGGGGAGAAGTGAACGAGGCTCACAGGGCGTTCAGCTCCGACGCGGGCTGAGCGGGCCGGACGGTCAGCTCCTGAGCCCTCCTCCGGAAGGCGTCCAGCAGCCCGGACGTGATCGGCCCGGGTCTCCCGTTGGCGATCCTGCGGTCGTCCACTTGGACGATTGGCACCAGTTCGCGAGTCGTGCTGGTGAAGAACGCCTCGTCAGCCTCAAGCAGGTCCTCGTCCCGCAGCACCTGCTCATGGACCGGAATGCCGATTTCCGCGCCGATGTCGAAGACGAATTCCCTGGTGATGCCTGCCAGCAGTCCGGCATCGAGAGGGGGAGTCAGTGCGCGGCCGCGGCGCACGACGAAGAGGTTCGCCGTCGTACACTCGGCCAGCTCGCCTCGATAGTTTCGCATGACGCCTTCGACGGCGCCCCGTCTCACCGCTTCCTGCATCGCGAGCGCGTTGTTGAGGAGGTTGTTCGACTTGATGATCGGGTTCACCGATTCGGGGTGGTTCCTGACAATCGACACCATCGCCACCTTGACGCCACGTTCGTACGCCTCCGCCGGCAGGTCGACCTGTGGCTTGACAATGACGACGATGGACGGCTGCGGGCACGCGGCCGGGTCGTAGGTCAGGTCACCCACGCCGCGCGTTACCAACAGACGGATGTACGCCTCGCCGTCGGCCGGGCCCAGACCTGCGTGGCGCATCGTGGCCAGAAATCGCCGGTGGATCTCCTCGTCGCTGACCGGGACATCGAGCGCCAGCATCGACGCCGACTGCCGAAGCCGGCGCATGTGCCGGTCGAACAGAAACGGCACGCCGTTGTAGGTTCTGAGCGTCTCGTACACGCCCTCGCCGTACAAGAAGCCGTGATCGAAGACGGAAATGACCGCGTGTTCCTCGTCGAACATCCGGCCGTTGACGTTGACCGTCGCGCCCATGGTGGTCCAGCGTACCACAGGCGGAGATGAGCAATCGGGTCATTGGATAGCGGCTGATCGGGTAATGTAGGTGAGCATGCGTGTCCTGAACGCCGCTCAGATGCGAGACGCGGACCGCCGTACGATTGACGAGATCGGCATCCCGTCGCTCGTGCTGATGGAGAACGCCGGGCGCCAGGTTGTGGCCGCCGTCGAAGCGGTCCACGGCGATCTCCTCGAGGGGAAAGTCGGTCTGCTGTGCGGGCCAGGCAGCAACGGGGGCGACGGCTTCGTCGTCGCGCGAGTGCTGCACGAGCGGGGGACTGACATCGCGGTATTCCTGATTGGCCATGTCGCCGACGTGCGCGGTGATGCTCGCACGAATCTCGAGACTCTCGGGCGCCTGGGACGTTCGGTCGTCGAGATTGGAGACAGCCAGGCTTGGGAGCTGCATTTCTCCGAGATCAGCCGGTGCGCGCTCCTCGTTGACGCCATCTTTGGAACCGGCCTCAAGGCCCCGTTGTCGGGTCTGCTCGGAACCCTGGTTGCCGACGTCAACGCGTCAGGCATCCCCGTCGTGTCCATCGACCTGCCGTCCGGGCTGTCGGCCGACTCGGCGGAGCCGATCGGCGACTCGATCGAGGCGACGCTCACCGTGACGCTCGCGGCGCCCAAGCTGCCGCTGGTCCTCCCTGCGGGAGAGCTCCGGACGGGCCGGCTCGTCGTCGCGGACATCGGCATCCCGGCCACCGTGATCGAGGCCCTCGACGGCCCCTGCGTCGAGCTCCTGACGCGCGCGGGGATGCGCGGCCTGCTCGTGCCTCGGGCGCCCGACAGCCACAAGGGAGACTATGGGCACGTGCTGCTGGTCGCCGGCTCCCGCGGCAAGACTGGCGCCGCCCATCTGGCTGCAATTGGCGCACTGCGGTCGGGCGCCGGTCTGGTGACCGTTGCGACGCCGGCCACCTGCCTGGGAACCGTGGCCGCGCTCGGACCCGAGTACATGACGCACGCCATAGACGAAACCGCTGAGGGACTCGACCCGCGGGCAGTCGACAGTGTGCTCAGCGTCGCCAGCGACGTCATCGCGATAGGACCGGGGCTCGGGCAGCTCCCCGGCACCGTCGAGTTCGTCAGGAGCCTGGTCGATCGGGCGACCGTGCCGATCGTTCTCGATGCCGATGGCCTGAACGCCTTTGCCGGCGAGCCTGGCCGGCTGGCCGGTCGCGAGGGCCGGGCAGTCATCATCACACCTCACCCGGGCGAAATGGCGCGGCTGGTGCGTATGTCGACCACCGAGGTGCAGTCGCATCGTCTGGACGTTGCCAGGAACTTCGCCGTCGAGCATCACGTGTACGTGGTGCTCAAGGGACATCGGACGCTGGTCGCGCTGCCCGGTGGCACCGTGTTCATCAATCCCACCGGCAACCCCGGGATGGCGACCGGAGGAACTGGCGATGTCCTGACGGGCATGACCGCCGGCCTGCTGGCACAGCTTCTGGACGCCGAGGCCGCATGCAAGCTCGCGGTATATCTGCACGGCATGGCCGGCGATCTGGCTGCGGCCGACACGGGCGAGCTGGCGATGACGGCGTCCGACGTCGCCAGCCACTTGGGTGCTGCGGTGCTCGATTTGACAGCCCGACGAAAGGTTGCCGATCGGGATGGCGACTGAGCTCGGTCTGACGACCCGCTCAGAAGCTGAGACGTCGGCGGTGGGCAGGGATCTGGCCGGGCGGCTGGCGCCCGGATCCGTCGTGCTGCTCTGGGGCGAGCTCGGAGCAGGGAAGACGGCCTTTGTTCGCGGCATGGCCGAAGGGCTCGGCATCGACCCGGCCGAGGTGAGCAGCCCGACCTTCACGCTGATCCAGGAGTACCGGGGCGGGCGGCTGCCGCTGTATCACGTCGACTTGTACCGCCTGACTCCTGTCGAGGTGGACGACCTGGGACTGGACGAACTGGTGCTCCAGGAGGGCGTCACCGCCATCGAATGGCCCGATCGTCTTCCTCAGCCCATTCTCCACGCGACCGATGTCGACATTCAACACGGCGAGGACACGACTCGGACGATCTCGATTCGGATTTCGTGAGGGTCTTACTCCGATCGGTAGTTGGGGGCTTCCTTCGTGATCGTGACGTCGTGGACGTGGCTCTCGCGCGCGCCGGCCGCGGTGACACGGATGAGCCGCACGTTGCGCTGCAGCTCGCGGATCGTCGGGCACCCGCAGTAGCCCATGCCGGCGCGCAGACCGCCGACGAGTTGATAGACGAGCGCCGCCAGGCTGCCCTTGTGCGCGACACGGCCCTCGATGCCTTCGGGCACCAGCTTGTCGCCTGATACCGGGCCTTCGAGATCGAACTCGTCCTGGAAGTAGCGGTCGCGGCTGCCCCGGCGCATGGCGCCGATCGAGCCCATGCCGCGGTACTCCTTGAAGGTGCGTCCCTGATACAAGATGATTTCGCCCGGGCTCTCGTCGGTTCCGGCGAACAGGTTGCCGATCATCGCGACGCTCGCGCCGACCGCGAGCGCCTTGGTGATGTCTCCGGAGAAGCGGATGCCGCCGTCTGCGATGACCGGGACGTCGTGCGGCTCGGCGGCCCGCGCGCAGTCCATGACCGCCGTGACCATCGGCACACCGATGCCGGCGACGACTCGAGTCGTGCAGATGGAGCCGGCGCCGATGCCCACCTTGACGGCATCGACGCCGTGCTCGATGAGCGCCGTCGTGCCCTCGGCAGTCGCGACGTTGCCCGCCACGAGGTTGACGTCGGGGAAACGGTGCCGCACGCGACGCACCATGTCGAGCACACCCTGCGAGTGACCGTGGGCGGTATCGATCACGAGGACGTCCACGCCCGCGGACACGAGCGCCTCCGCACGCTCCAGCGTGTCCTTGGCCACGCCGATGGCCCCGCCGCACCGCAGCCGCCCCAGTGAATCCTTCGATGCGCTTGGGTACTTGACCGCCTTCTGGATGTCCTTGACGGTGATGAGCCCCTTCAGCCGGAACTCGCGGTCGACGACGAGCAGCTTTTCGACCTTGTGCTGGTGCAGGATTTCGCGCGCTTCGTCGAGCGTCGTGCCCACCGGCACGGTGATCAGATGCTCGCGGGTCATCACGTCGGCGATCGGCCGGTCGACGTTGGTCTCGAACCGGAGATCCCGGTTGGTCAGAATGCCGACGAGCCGGCCTTCCTTGCTTCCGTCGTTCGTGATCGGCACGCCCGAGATGCGGTACTTCTTCATCAAGTCGAGCGCTTCGTAGATCCGGTGCGACGGAGAGAGCGTGATCGGGTCCACGATCATGCCGCTCTCGGAGCGCTTCACGCGGTCGACCTCGGACGCCTGTTCGTCGATCGACAGGTTCTTGTGGATGACGCCGATCCCGCCGTGCTGGGCCATGGCGATGGCGAGGCGGGATTCGGTCACCGTGTCCATTGCCGCGCTGATGAGCGGCACGCTCAACCGGATCCGGCGTGTGAGCCGCGTGCTGACATCCACCTGACCCGGCAGCACCGTGGAATGCTGCGGCACGATCAGCACATCGTCGAACGTCAGGGCGGTTGCCAGCCCGGTCTCGATCGACAACGGCGCTTCGATTTTCAGGCTCATGTCAGGATCACGCTCCCCTGTGCGCTAGGCGGCCGCGCCATGGCATTTCTTATACTTCTTGCCGCTGCCGCAGGGACATGGATCGTTTCTGCCAACCTTTGGCTCGTCGCGCCGCACCGTCTTGATGGCGGCGTCATCGCCGCCGACCCGCGCGGGCCGGGGCCCCTGGTGCGACAGCGCAGCCGGCATCGACGATTGTGCGCGGTCCGAGCCGAAGGCCGTGGCCGAGGACCCGAACGCGGACACGCTGTCGGATGCCGGATCGTTCAGGATGAGCGACGGACGGCGAACGGGCCGCGCAGGAACCGCACGCCGCGCGCCTGCCGCGCCAACCTCGCCAACCCGCTCCTCCAGAACCGGCCTGAGCCACCACAGATACCGGACGATCTCCTCGTCGACACGCTCCTTCATGCCCTGAAACAGGGTGAAGCTCTCCTTCTTGTATTCGACGAGCGGGTCCCGCTGGCCGTAGCCGCGCAGCCCGATTCCTTCCTTCAGGTGATCCAGGCTGTAGAGATGATCCTTCCACTGCGCGTCAACAATCTGCAGCATGATGTCGCGCTCGACCCGCTGCAGAATCTCTCTGCCGACCAGCTGCTCCTTCTGCTCGTACGACACGCTGACGCGCTCCCACACCATGTCGCGAATCTCGTCCGACGTGCGGCCGCTGAAATCGAGCGCGGCCGCGTCGATTCCGAATACGCGGCTCGCCTCGCGCTTGAGCGCGTCGAGATCCCACTCCTCGACGTCCGATCCGCGCCCGGCATACGTCTCGACTATCGAATCGAGCAGATCGTCAGCCAGCGTCGTCAGGTACTCGCGTGTGCCGACGACCTCGCCTTCCGCCATGCGGATCTGCGACTCGAGGATCTCGCGCCTGAGGGCGTACACGTTCTCGCGCTGCTTGTTCATCACGTCGTCGTACTCGAGCAGGTGCTTGCGGACGGAAAAATTCTGCGCCTCCACCTGCTTCTGCGCGCGCTCGATGGCGCGCGTGACCATGCCGTGCTCGATCGGCACGCCCTCCTCCATGCCCAGCTTCTGCATCAGCCCGGCGATGCGATCGGACCCGAAAATGCGCATCAGATCGTCCTCGAGCGAAAGATAGAACCGCGACGAGCCCGGGTCGCCCTGGCGCCCGGCGCGGCCGCGCAGCTGGTTGTCGATGCGGCGCGCCTCGTGGCGCTCGGTGCCGACGATGTGCAGGCCCTGGAGGCTCACGACTTCGTCGTGCTCAGTGTCGGTCAGCCGCTTGAAGTGCTGAAGCAGGCGCTCGTACTCGGGCCGCGTGACACGATAGAAGCCGTCCAGATGGAAGAAGTAGGCGAACTGTTCGTCCTCGACGAAACGCTCTTCGCCCTTTGGCAGGCGCTCCGCGATCTGATCGGCGAGGCACTGCTGCCGCGCCATGAATTCGGGGTTGCCGCCCAGGAGGATGTCGGTCCCTCGGCCCGCCATGTTCGTGGCGATCGTCACCGCAGCCTTGCGTCCGGCCTGTGCCACGATCTCGGCTTCCTGCGCGTGGTACTTCGCGTTGAGCACCACGTGCTTGTCGACGCCTCCTCCGGTGGCCGTCCCGCGCTTGAGGCCCCGACGGTCGAGCATGCCTGACAGCTTTTCCGACTTCTCGATCGACACCGTCCCGACCAGCACCGGCCTGCCCTTCGCGTGCTCCTCGATGATGTCGGCGACGATCGCCTCCCACTTCTCGCGCTCGGTGCGGTACACGAGGTCGGGGTTCTCGACGCGCCGGAGGGTCCTGTTGGGAGGAATCACCACGACGTCGAGCTTGTAGATCTTGGCGAACTCTTCGGCTTCGGTGTCCGCAGTGCCGGTCATCCCCGACAGCTTCTTGTACTTGCGGAAGTAGTTCTGAAAGGTGACGGTGGCGAGCGTCTGGTTCTCCCGCTCGATCTTGACCTTCTCCTTGGCCTCGACGGCCTGGTGCAGCCCGTCGCTCCACCGCCGGCCGGGCATCAGCCGCCCGGTGAATTCGTCGACGATGACGACCTCGCCGTCCTTGACCATGTAGTCGACGTCACGCCTGAAGATCACGTGCGCGCGCAGCGCCTGGTTGATGTGGTGAAGCAGCGGCATGTTGGCCGGGTCGTACAGGCCGCCAGGCTGCGCCCGATGCGCCAACATCTGCTCGCACTTGGCCATCCCGCTCTCGGTGAGCGTCACCGTCTTGTGCTTCTCGTCCACCAGATAGTCGCCTGTGGCCTCGAGCGCCTCCCGCTCCTCGGCCTTCGTGTCGCCGCGTGTCACGGCCCCCGCCTTGAGGCGCGGGACCACGCGGTCGACCTCGTAATACAGGTCCGTCGACTCCTCGGCCGGCCCGGAGATGATGAGCGGGGTGCGAGCTTCGTCGATGAGGATGCTGTCGACCTCGTCCACGATGGCGAACTGGTGCCCGCGCTGGACATAGTGCGCGAGTTCGAACTTCATGTTGTCGCGCAGGTAATCGAAGCCGAACTCGTTGTTCGTCCCGTAGGTGATGTCCGCGGCGTACGCGACCTGCCGCTCGGCGTCGGTCAACTCGTGCTGAATGACGCCGACCGTCATCCCGAGAAAGCGATAGATCTTGCCCATCCACTCCGAGTCGCGGCGGGCCAGGTAGTCGTTGACCGTCACCACGTGAACGCCCTTGCCGGCCAGCGCGTTCAGGTACGCCGGGAGCGTGGCGACAAGCGTCTTGCCCTCGCCGGTCTTCATCTCGGCGATCCGGCCCTGATGGAGGACGGCGCCGCCGATCAACTGGACGTCGAAGTGGCGCATGCTGAGCACGCGGCGCCCCGCCTCGCGGACGACGGCGAACGCCTCGGGCAGCAGGTCGTCGAGCGACGCGCCCTGATCGACGCGTGTCCGGAACTGCTGGGTTCTGGCCCGAAGCTGGTCGTCGCCGAGCGCTCGGATCTCGGGCTCCAGCTGATTGACCGCCTGGACAACGGGACCGAGCCGCTTCAGATCGCGTTCATTCTGGGTGCCGATGACCTTGGCGAGCAGTGTCTGGATCATCTACGGCGCTGAACTGAGCGAGGGTATCGTTCGATTGTAGCAGAATGGTCCTTCGGTCCGGACCAGGGACCAGTTATCGGACCGTGGGCTGCGTGAGGAGGCGAAGCGGATTGATCAGCTCGCCGTTGGCAAGAATCTCGTAGTGCAGATGCGTCCCGGTCGATCGACCGGTCGATCCAACATACCCGACGACCTGGCCGCGCACCACTTTTTGTCCTGGCGTCACGTTGAAGCGGCTCAGGTGGCCGTACCGTGTCGTCAGCCCGAAGTCATGCCGTAGGACGACCAGGTTGCCGTAGTCGCCCGAGTAGGCCGCCGATTCAATCCGGCCGTCGGCGGTGGCGAAGACCGGTTGACCCTTGGCCGTCGAGATATCGAGGCCCTGGTGAAAACCGCGGTCGCCCGTGATCGGATCCGGCCGGCCTCCGAACGAGCCGGTCAGCCACCCGTGAGCGGGCCAGATGGACGGCGTCGCCGCAGCCAGCGCCTCCTGTCGCTCCACATCTCGACGCACATTGCGGAGGCGGCTCTCCAGACCCTGCAGCAGCGTCCTCAGCACACCGAACGTGTCTTCGGGCGAGCTGAACGATGTGGACAGTACGTTGGACAGCGCGGCATTGGTCTGAAACGTGCCGCCAGCGGCCTTCGCCTTGACCACGGCGGGCAGCCGCTGCATCGCCCGGGCCTGGGCCGGGTCGAGCTTCGACCGCGCGCCGAGCTCGTCGATGACGCCCTCGAGGGACTGAATCTGCGACGTCAGCTCGCCGGTGGCCGCACGAAAGTTGCTGTTCTCCACTTCGAGGGCTGCGTTGGCGGCGCGCAGCCGATCGATCTCCACCCTGGCGCTCCACTTGGCTCCGAGCCCGATAAGAATCGGCCCCGACAGCGCCACGAGGCTCGCCACGACGAGCGTGCGGAGGCGGATGACGCGACCGTGCCCCCCTCCGTTAAGGGAGTTTGCGATGACGAGCGTAGGCCTGCGTGCTGGCACGAGCGCTCCTGGCCGGCGTGCGCCTCATCCCGAACGCGCAAAACACCGCCGGCAGACGCACGGTCACGAACCGTGCTCGGTGACGACCCTGGTTCGACCGGATATGACGTCCGACCGCGCCATCCGGCTCGGCCGGGTGTGCGCGTGCCCCGAAAGACATGAGTGCGGCCCACGCCGCACGTTGAAGCGAGAGCACTGTATCACACAGACAATTTGGATCCCAAGCGTCGATCGAGCCAGGACATCAGGCGGCGAACAACCGGCGAAAATCTTCAACCTCCCTCCACCCTGAACTGCAGGGCCTCGGCGACATGGTCGGCGAGGACGTCGACCGCGCCCTCGAGGTCCGCGATCGTTCGCGCGACCCTGCGCACGCGATCATAGCCGCGGGACGTCAGCGCGAGTCGCTCGGCGGCATTCCGGAGGAGTCTCGCGCCCGCACTGTCGAGCCGGCAGTGGCGCGCGAGCAGCGCCGGTGTCAGTGCGGCGTTGATGGACGCGGACTCGCCGTTGTAACGCCGACACTGCCGGTCGCGCGCGCTCGCCACCCGCGGTTGTACGGAGGCCGAACTCTCGCCGCTGGCGTCGCTGCTCAGGTCCTCAGGCGAGAGCGCTGACACCTCGACCCGCAGGTCCAACCGGTCCCGAAGCGGTCCCGAGAGCCGAGCCCGGTACCGCGCAATCTGCAGCGGCGTGCACCGGCACTCCCGCACCGCGTCGCCGAAGAAGCCGCATGGACAGGGATTCATCGCGCCGACCAGAACAAACCGCGCGGGGAAGCGGGCCGTGCGCGCCGCACGGGCAACCGTCACGGCTCCTTCCTCGATGGGCTGTCGCAACACCTCCAGCGCCTGACGTGCGAACTCCGGCATCTCGTCGAGGAACAACACGCCGTGGTGCGCAAGGCTGACCTCGCCGGGCCGCGGCTGGCTGCCGCCGCCGACCAGCGCCGCATTGGAAATCGTGTGGTGTGGCGCGCGGAAGGGCCGCTCCCGCAGCAGCCCTGTTCCGGGTGGCACGAGACCGGCGACCGAATGGATAGCGGTCACCTCCAGGGCTTCCTCGAAGCTCAGCACCGGTAGGATCCCGGGCAGACGCCTGGCCATCATGGTCTTGCCACTGCCGGGAGGACCGGTCAGCAGGAGGTTGTGCCCGCCAGCCGCGGCCACCTCCAACGCGCGGCGCGCCAGCAGCTGACCGCGAACGTCCGCCAGGTCCGGACCCTCACACTGCCACGAGACGTATGACGGTGCCGCTGCCGGCGTGGCGGTCGACGGCTGGTTCAGAACCGCGACCGCCTCGGCCAGCGACGAAACAGGCAGCACCGTCAGGCCCGCGACAACGGCGGCCTCGCCGGCATTCAACCGCGGCAGCAGGACGCCCGCTGCCCCATCGTGACGGGCGTGGATCGCAATCGGCAGCACGCCACGCGCCGGCTGGATCGATCCGTCCAGCGAGAGCTCACCCAGCACGACCACATCCCGTATGTCGCGCCGTTCGACCGCGCCCTGCGCAGCCAGAATCCCGAGCGCGATCGGCAGGTCGAATGCGCCGCCCGCCTTGCGGACGTCAGCCGGCGCCAGGTTGACGATCACTCGATGCGGGGGAAACTCGAATCCGGAGTTCCTGATCGCACTCCGCACGCGGTCCCGGCTCTCGCGCACACTGGCGTCCGGCAGGCCTACCATCGCGAAGTGGGGCAGCCCGAAGGACACGTCCACCTCGACATGGACGGCCGACGCTTCGACTCCGAACAGGGCCGCGGTCCTGAGGCAGGCCAGCACGACGCGGCGATCACGCCTGCAAGCGGCCTGACACCCTGGATCTGGCTCGTCCGTCAGCCGGCGGGACGGACTAATCGAGGCCGGTGTGAGAAAACTGCAACGCCTAGTTGGCTCGGTCGGTGTAGATAGTCAAACGCTCGCCTGCGCGAATCCGGGTCCCGCGGATGCGGTTCCACGCCTGGAGCGACGCAACCGAGGTCCGGAAGATTCTGGCAATCGACGCGAGCGTGTCGCCGCGCTTGACCTGGTACACGACGCGAATCTGTTCGGCGCCCGACGGGTCGACAATTGGAACCGCCGCCTGACCGGCAATCGGACGCGCGTCGGCAGGCGGCACAGGGCGCTCGGTTCGTGCCGCCATCAGGGCCGTGGCTTCGCGCGGCACCACGAGCTGCTGCCCTGGCGTGACGCGTGAGGACACTTTGAGATAGTTCGCTTCGGCGAGATCTGTCCGGTTCACACGCAGCTGTCGGGCGATGGACGCGAGCGCCTGGCCGGGCTTGACGGTGTACCAGTTCAACGTCGTCAACTCGGCGGGCGCCACGCC
>CAZCEL010000012.1:0-23747 GCA_964497175.1 uncultured Bifidobacteriaceae bacterium | reverse complement strand
CGCAGCCGCCCCACGTCGCGCACGCGGAGATTCTCCTTGCGATCGTGGGGGCCATGATCATGGTCATCGTGGCTGAGAGCCTGGCGCGCGCGTTCGCCATTGTCGGCGCTGCCGGCCTGATCCGGTATCGAGCGCGCATCAGGGACCCAAAGGACGCCGGCGTAATGCTGGCAGCGCTGGCTATCGGACTCGCGACCGGCAGCAGGCTCTACGCGTTCGCGGTCTTCGCATGCGCCTTTGTCGTCGTCGTGCTCTGGCTGCTCGACTCGTTCGAACCCGCCGCGCGGTCGCGCTTCGATTTGAAAATCTCGAGCAGCGACTCCGAGCGGCTCCGGCCTGAAATCGAGCAGGCGCTCTCCCTGAAGGGCGTGACGTACGAGCTGCGCGGATCGGCGCCAGACGAGCTCCAGTACGAAGTCACCGTCCCGTACGACCTGAAGATCGGCAAGCTAACGCGGCTCATCAAGCGCCTGGGCCGTGGCGAGGGCCGACGCACCGCCACGGTGGAGTGGGAAATCAAGAAGTTCAAGCCGATTCGACCCTGAGGCCCCACGGAGCCAGCCATGAGCGCCCATGCTTCTCCCCATCGACGACGAGGCATCACGACGACAGCTGTCGTCACCTTCATCGAGGAGTACTGCCTTCTGGTCCCGCTCGGCGCAGCGATCGCCCTGGTCTGGGCGAATACCGGAAGCGAGAGCTACTACACGGTCGCGCACCGGTGGTCGTTTGCGGTCAACGAAATCGGGATGGCGCTCTTCTTCGGCCTCCTGACCCAGGAGGTCGTCGACGCCGTCATGCCCGGGGGTGCGCTGCATACCTGGCGCAAGTGGGTGCTGCCGGCCATCGCGGCCGGGGGCGGCGTGGCGGGATCGGCGCTGGTGTACCTGACGTACGTTGCGCTCAAGTACGAGAGCGTGCTCGCGCTTGGCTGGCCGGCTGCGACAGCGGTCGATCTCGCGTTTGCGTACTTTGTCGCGCGGATCATCTTCCGCGGCCATCCAGCCAGCGCCTTCTTGCTGTTGGTCGCCCTTGCCACGAACCTGTTCGGACTGATCATCGTGACGTTGCGGTATCCCATCCACGACTGGTTCCCCTCCGGCCCCGGAGGCGCGGCGCTCGTGCTTGCCGCAATCGCCCTCGCCGCGCTGTTGCGCCGGTGGAAGGTGCGCTCCTTCATCCCCTATCTTGCCGTCTGCGGGACGTTGTCCTGGTGGGGTCTCTATCTTGACGGGCTGCACCCGGCTGTCGCCCTCATCCCGATCGTGCCGTTCCTGCCGCACGCGGCCCGCCAGATCGATCTGTTCACCGATCGCGACGCCGGTCATCGCTCGCCGCGGCATGCCGAGCACCTCTGGAACTACGGCGTTCAGGTCGTGCTGTTCCTGTTCGGGCTGGTGAACGCCGGGGTGGTCACCACGGGATATGGCACGGCCACCTGGGCCGTGTTGACAGCCGCGATGGTGGGCAGGCCCGTCGGCATCCTCGCAGCCTTCGCAGGAGCCCGGGCGGTCGGATTCCACGCGCCGGCGGGCTTCCACCGGCGCGACCTTGTTGTCGTCGCTCTCGCGGCATCGTGCAGCTTCACCTTCGGACTGTTCTTTGCGACTGCGATCTATCCGCCCGGTGCGATCCTGGGCGAGCTCAAGATGGGGGCCTTCGCCACGGGGGCCGGGACCATCGCGGCGCTCCTTGCAGCCCGAGGGCTGGGCGTCGGCCGCTTTACTCACCACAGGGGTAGCCCTCATCTCAAGAAGCACGACCATGAACACCTCCAGCACGCGCGCGCCTGATCCGGGTGGGCTGTCCACGTCGCACGCACGTGGACGCGCCGCTCGAGCGGCCGCCTTCTGTCTCGGAATAGGGCTCGCCACCCTGTCAAGCCCGGCCTGGGCGCTCCAGCAGCGTCACGTGCCGAGCGACACCGAGATCCGCCAGCTCGTCGAACACCGCCTGTCGGAGAAGGAGATCGCGGGAGTGAACGTCGGCGTCGCCGACAGGGTCGTGACCCTCAGGGGCACGGTCCTCAGCCTGTGGGCCAGGAACGAAGCCGTCGAGCAGGCGTACAAGACCGACGGCGTGCAGGAGGTGGTCAGTGAGCTGACCATCGCGAGCGGCGAAGCCGACGCGGTCATTGCAGAACAGATCGCCACGCGGATTCGCCGATACGTCTTCTTCACGATCTTCGACGACGCGGAGGTTGAAGTGGATCGGGGCGTCGAACTACGCGATCCAGATCAATCCGCCCATCCACATCGTCGTCGAGCGGGGCCGTGTGACGCTGACCGGATTCGTTGGGTCGGAGGTGGAGCGGCGCGTCGCTGAAAGCCACGTCCGCGGCATCGTCGGTGTGATGTCGATCGAGAACAAGCTGCGGCTCGAACGCGAGGGCGAACGGTAGCCAGCGTGGCACCTCACCGGTCTGCGGTGACGTCACGCGCCACTCCTTCGCGGAGCTGCACAATGCGCCCGGCACGCGTCCAGTCCATTCGTTCGGCGACAGCGAGGTCCGCGGTCAGGGCTTGAAGGGCGGTCAGCGACTCGCCCCGCCGGCGGTACACGTCAGGGTGGACTTCGAGGTAGAGACGGTTTCCGGAGACGGCGACCAGCACCGGTTCGTAGACGATCCGCCCTGGCATCCCGACCGCCGTTCGACCGAACAGGTCGACGACGAGGTCCGGATGGACGCGGATGCATCCGTGAGTGAGGAAGCTGTACACACTTGAAGGCGCAATGGTGTCGTGTACGCCAATGGCGGGGATACTGAGCCCGATCCAGTACCGCCCGAGCGGGTTGTCGGGCCCCGGTGGAACAATGGCGACCGGTGTCCGCCCCGCGCGCCGCATCTCCTCCTGAATCGACGGCGGGACGTGCCACGTTGGCTGCTCCTTCTTCACGATCACGCGGAACTCCCCGAGCGGCGTGGGCCAGTCGCGCCGTCCCAGTCCGACGGGGTACGCGCGGCTCCCTTCATCACTGAAGAGAAACAGCATGCGCTGCGGCACGTTGATGAGCATGCCGCGGTCGATGCCGGCCGGCACAATGTGGCGGTTGTCCAGCGCCAGCGTCGTGCCGATCGGCAGCACGCTGCCTGTGTCACGCCCGTTGTCCCGAGCAATAGTTGCCGCGGGAATGCCGTAGCGCGCGCCGATGGACGTCAGCGAATCGCCTGCCCTGACCGTGTACTCGAAGACTCCGCCCGAGAGGGCGGCGCCTGCGGCCGGCGGCTCCGGCGGTGGAAGCGTCGGTCGCGGCAGCCACAGGAGCACGGCCACGGCCCAGGTGGCGACGATGTTCGAGGCGCGCGTCCCCATACGTGCACACGGCAGACTCTGGCGGCGTCACACCTTCCGGCAATCCGTCGCTCGTCCGCGGCCTCTGGGAGTGCCGGATGCATCCTGGCTGCCAGAGGTTGGATTCGCCGCTCGCGGATCGATCGGTCAGGAGGGAAGGGCCCCGTCCAGAACCTGGTCCCGGGTAAGGACCTTGAGAAGCTCCATCCAGGTGATGGCCATCAGTCCGGCGGCGGCGCAGACCGCGAGATCGAGCGCATGCGGTCTCGCCAGAACGAACAGGTCGCGCGCGGCGGGCACGAACAGGACCACGCACAGCGCGATGACCGCAGTGGCGACGATCCACCCGAGAGCCGGATTTGCCGATCGGCGATCGAGCACGAGCGAGCGCGTCAGCGAGCGGTTGGTCAGGATGAGCATCAGGTTCGAGATGATCAGCGTCGTGAAGGTCACGGTCCTGGTGTCGCGATCGTCCAGGCCGGCCTGGCGCGCTCCGATGTAGACCGCCAGCGCGATCAACCACATGCCAGATCCCTGAAGCAGACTGCGCAGCACCAGACGCGGGCTGAACAGCCGCGTCCGGGGATCGCGGGGCCTGCGGCGCATCACGTCGCCCTCCTCGGGTTCCATCTCGAAGGCGACCGAACACGCAGGATCGATGATCATCTCCATGAAGATCACGTGCAGGGGCATGAGCACGAGCGGCCAGCCCAACAGCGACGGGACGAGCGTGATGCCCGCGATGGGCACGTGAATCGCGAGGACGTAGCCCACGGCCTTTCTGATGTTGTCGTAGATGCGGCGGCCCAGGCGTACGGCGCGAACGATCGAGGTGAAGTCGTCGTCGAGCAGGACCAGCGCCGCCGCCTCCCGCGCGACGTCGGTGCCCCGCGATCCCATCGCCACGCCGATGTCGGCCGCCTTCAGAGCCGGGGCGTCGTTGACCCCGTCGCCCGTCATGGCGACCACGTCGCCGTTGGCCTGAAGGGCCCTGACCAGGCGGAGCTTCTGATCCGGCTTGATCCGCGCAAACACATCGACCGACCCGATGGCCCGGCGAATCGCGGCGTCGTCCATGCCGACCAGCTCCGGACCGCTCAGACACCCGTCGTTCGCGCGAAGACCGATCTGCCTGGCAATTGAGCGCGCGGTCGCCGGATAGTCGCCAGTCAACATGACCACGCGAATGCCCGCGCTGTGGCATTCGCGGATGGCGTCCGGGACGCCTGGGCGGACTGGGTCGGCGAGGCCGACCAGACCCACGAAGTCGAAGCGGAATCCTGGCAGCGACGGGGGAAGTTCACCCGTCGCGGCAGCCTGGGCGACGCCAAGGACCCGAAGACCCTCACGCGCCATCTGCTCGACCTGACCGAGTGTCCTGTCGGCGTCGGCGCCGCTCATGCCGCACAACGCGATGACGGTCTCGGGTGCGCCCTTGATGGCGACCATGCGTGGCTGCTGGTCGGAGGCGCTCCATACGTTGCCGGTGACGGGCTGCGAATCGGTCAACGGGTACTCGCGTACGAGGCTCCATGCGTCGGAACCTGCGGCCAGCGTGTCCCTCCAGCCGTGATCGGCCAGAGCGCGGTCGATCGGATCGACGGCGTACCGGTGTGCGGCGAGCATGGCCACTCGAAGAACGGCGCGAGCCCCCACGCCCGGTCCAGCATTCATGTCGAGTCGATCGATCCCGTCAGCAGTCGATACCGCGCTGATTCGCATCTGGTTCAACGTCAACGTCCCGGTCTTGTCCACGCACAGCACGGTGGCCGCGCCCAGCGTCTCGATGGCGACGAAGCGACGCGTGAGGACGTGGCTCCTGGAGATGCGCCACGCGCCGAGGGCCAGAAAAACGGTCAGAATGACGGGGAACTCTTCGGGCACCATCGAAATCGCCAGCGTGAGCCCGGCTAGCGCGCCCTCGAGCCATTGCCCGCGTCCGATTCCGTAGAGGGCGGCCAGCAGCAGACAGGCCGACAGCCCGAAGAAGGCCAGCACGCGGACGGCCCAGGTCACCTCCTTCTGGAGGCGAGTGCGGCCGATCTCGAGTCCGGCAATCGTCCTGCCGATTCTTCCCAGCTCCGTTGCTGCACCGGTGGCGGTGACCCGTGCCAGACCATGGCCGGCGACCACGAGCGTACCGGAATGGACGCTGGTCGCCTCGCCATCCCGCGATGCCGGCTGTCCGGCCGCCGTCTTGGTGACCGGCACCGACTCGCCGGTCAGCAGCGACTCGTCGACTCTGAGGCCGGATGAGCCGAGCACGGCGCCGTCTGCCGCGATCCGATCGCCTGCTTCGAGCACCAGCAGGTCGCCGCGGACGAGGTCGCGTCCTGCGATGCGTTGAACCCGGCCCTGCCGCACGACCAGCGCCCGTGGGCTGGACAGATCCCGCAGGGCAAACAGCGTTCGCTCGGTCTTCCGCTCTTGAAACAGCGTGATGCCGATCACCACGAAGATGGCGGCCAGCAGGGCCAGCGATTCCTGGAGCTCGCCGATGAGCAGGTACAGCAGGCCGGTGGCCACGAGCAGCAGGAGCATCGGCTCCCGCAGCACGTCGGCGGCGATCGCGGCGGTGCTGCGTGGACGCGCCGACGGCAGCTCGTTCGGTCCCTCCCTGGCCAGCCGCTCAGCCGCCTCCCGGTCCGACAGACCCTCCTGCGGCGCCGCGTCGGTTGCATCGCCCAGGAGAAGCATCGGCATGGTTGTCAGGACCGCCTGGCCCGTCTTCGAGGTGCTGGGGGAAGCGCCAGCACCGGAGCCGGCGCGCGGCAGACGACGCTGTAGGCGATGGACCCGGCCCTCGAGCCGAAGAGTCGGCGGCGCGAACGAAGGGTCAGGACGACCAGTCCGGCGCGGTGACGCCGGGCCGCCGCGGCTATCTCCTCGGCGAGATCGCCGGCAATCACCGAGACGTCGCCAATGATGTCCGGCGCCTGCGCGCGAAGAGCCTCGAGCGCCGCCCGGACCTGGTTGACTCGGGCATCGACCTCACGGGTCAGGTCGGCCCTATACCAGGGCGGAGGCGGGGAAATGCGCACGATATGCAGGAGCAGAAGCCTGGCGCCGAGCCACCGCGCGAGACCGACCGCCTGACCGACATCGGCCGGCGACGATCGATCGAGATCGATTGGCGCGATGAACTGGCGGCCAGGCCATGAGCGGGCCGGGCGCCCGGCTCGCCGGCCATGTGGGACGGGCGGGACAGCCAGGACCGGCACCGCCGCGTCTCGCAGCACTCCCGCCGTGGTCGAACCGAAGAACATCTTGCTGGCGCCGCTCAATCCCTGTGTGCCGAGGACGATGAGATCGAAGCCCCCGCGTCGTGCCCTCTTCATGATCTCCCGGGCGGGCCGTCCGAGTGCCTCTTCACACCTGACCGATGTCGCCCGACAGACTGCGGCCGACAGCGACGAACCGACGAACGAGGTCAGCTCAGCCGTCGTGTGCTCGGCCATGGCCCGCACGTCGTAGGCCGCCGCTGCGGCGGCCGCGTGAAGCAGCGGGTCGTTCACGAACAGGACGGTCAGTCGTGCACCGGACCTCACCGCAATCTGCCCCGCGTAGCGCAGAGCAAGGCGCGAATGCTCCGAGAAATCGATCGGACACAGGACCGACGTGAATCGACGATGCGGGCTCCGAGCATTCATGACCAGACCTCACTCCTACGACACGCGCAGCCGGCCGGGCGGTGACGCTCTGTAAAGGTAACAGCAACACGATCGATGCCGCCCCGGAATCAGCCGGTCCTGGGGTGACCGGTCAACGGGGAGCGCCGGATATCCGGCACGGGAGCCCGCGACACTGGCTGCAACCCGCCAATCGGCCCACCGGATCGAGCCTTGCTTCGTCCCCCTGTGAAGCCGCCGAACGGGAGCGAGCAGGCGTTGGCGCGCATGCGTCAGGGAATAGAGGGCGGGTGCCGACCCGCCCGCCGCCGGGGAGGTGCGATGTGGGTCACAAACAGCTGCTGGTCCGGTCGGCGGCCCGCGAGAAGATCCTGCAGGGCGCCACAGCGCTGGCCGACGCCCTCCGCGTCACGCTGGGGCCCAAGTCCAAGTGCGTGCTGATCGAGAAGAAGTGGGGGCGGCCGCTCGTGTGCAACGACGGCGTCACGATTGCCAAGGAGTTCGAGCTGCCGGATCACGAGGAGAACATCGGCGCTCAGATCATTCGCGAGGCGGCCGAGCGGACCGCCGACCTGGTCGGCGACGGCACGACGACGGCGGCGCTGCTGGCCACCGCGATCTACGCCGAAGGCGTGCGGAATATCGCGGCGGGGGCCAGCGCCATCGAGCTCAAGCGAGGGCTGGACCGCGGTCTGGCCGCCGCGGTCGCCGCCGTGCGGGGATTGTCGCGCGCCGTCGCCGACCACCGGCAGCGCGTCCAGGTCGCCACCGTCGCGGCGCACAACGATCCCGCGATCGGCGAAACGGTGGCCGGTGCCCTCGAGCGTGTCGGGCTCGAAGGCACGACATCAGTCGAAGAAGCCAAGGGCATCGAGACCGTCGTGGAGGTCGTCGAAGGGATGCGCTTCGATCGCGGGTACCTGTCGCCCTACTTCATCACCGAGCCCGAGAAGATGCGCGCTGTGCTCGATGAGCCGCTCCTGCTGATCTTCGAGAAGAAGATCGCGACGATGGCCGATCTGCTGCCGCTGCTGGAGCAGATTGCCAAGAGCGGCCGGGCCCTGGCCGTCGTGGCCGACGATGTCGAGGGCGAGGCGCTGGCCACGCTCGTCATCAACAAAGTGCGGGGCGTGCTGCCCTGCGTCGCGGTCAAGGCCCCAGGGTACGGGGATCGGCGCCGGGCCATGCTCGAGGACCTCGCGATCCTCACCGGCGGCCGGCTGATCGCGGAAGAGCTGGGGATCAAGCTGGCCAGCGTCACGCTGTCCGATCTCGGGCAGGCGCACCGCATCATCGTCGACAAGGAGTCGACGACCGTCATCGGCGGTGCCGGGTCGAAGGCCGCCATCGAGGGTCGGGCCGCCGAGATTCGTGAGCAGGTCACGACCACGACGTCTGATTACGACAAGGAGAAGCTGCAGGAACGCTTGGCCAAGCTGGCCGGCGGCGTGGCCGTCATCCGCGTGGGAGCGCCGTCGGAGGCGGAGATGAAGAATCGCCGCGAGGCGTTCGAGGATGCCATCAGCGCGACCAAGGCCGCGATGGCGGAAGGCATCGTGCCGGGCGCCGGGTTGTCGCTCCTGCGGGCCATCGAGCAGGTGGAGCGCGAGGCGACCCTGCTCGAAGGCGATGAGCGCACAGGCGTCTGGATCCTCAAGCGCGCGCTCGAGGTCCCGACGCGCCAGATTGCCGAGAACTCCGGCGCCGACGGGGGAGTCGTCGTCGACCGGATGAGGGCGGCGACCGGCGCGTTCGGCTTCGACGCCAGCCGCCTCCGGTACGTGGACCTGATCGAAGAGGGCATCGTCGATCCGACAAAAGTCGTACGAACGGCGCTCGAGAACGCCGTGTCGGTGGCGGGTATCCTGCTTCTGACCGAGGCCACGCTGACAGACATACCCGAGCCGAAACACGAAGTGCGGGAAGGAGCCGAGGCGGCGTGACGCTGCACGAGTCCATGGACGCGACCGGCGAGGGGAGGCATCATCATGCGCGTCTTCGAAGTGATGACTGAAAACGTTCGAACCATCGCGCCGACAGCCACGGTTCGAGAGGCGCTCGACGTCATGCGCGAGGGGAAGTTCGATCACCTCGTCGTCGCCGGTCGGGCGGGCGTCCTCGGTGTCGTGTCGGACCGGGATCTCATCGCCCGCCAGCGCGACGGATCGCCCGACGCGCCCACGGTGGCCGACGTCATGGCAACCGACGTCGTGACCGTGGCTCGACACGAGACCATCCGCAAGGCGGCCAACCTGATGCGCGGCCGGACGATCGGCTGCCTGCCGGTCGTGGAGCGCGGCAAGCTCGTCGGAATCATCACCACGTCCGACCTGCTGCGGATCCTGGGACGTGGCCTCGACCGGCCCGCACGGGGCACGCGTGCGTTCCTGCACTACCGGGTGCCGCATCGAAAGGCCGCCATGCCGTCCGGCAAGTGGTGACGTGGCCGCGCCCGAGGGCCTCGCGAGCGGCTGGGAGCACTTCACCCATGGTGCGGACATCGGCGTGCGTGGCGTGGCGCCAACGCTTGATGCCGCGTTCGAGCAGGCCGCGCTGGCGCTGACGGGCGTCGTGACCGATCCCCTGTCGGTCCGGCCGGAGGCCGCAGTAGGCGTCAGCTGTGACGCGCCCAGTCTCGAGCTGCTCCTTGCGGACTGGCTCAATGCGCTCGTCTACGAGATGGCCGTCCGGAGGATGGTGTTCGGAGCGTTCGACGTGACCATCCGCGGAGTCCACCTGACCGGCACGGCGTGGGGCGAGCCCGTTGACCGTCGCCGCCACAAGCCGGCCGTCGAGGTGAAGGGGGCCACCTACACCGAGTTGCGCGTCTGCCGTCAGGAGACAGGCTCCTGGGTGGCGCAGTGCGTGGTTGACGTCTAGGAGCCGCGCCAGCTGCGTGGCCTGGCGCCGGATTGCCGGAGCCCGGTCGCCTTCCTGCCGGGAAGCGCCCGCCAACAGGCCATCCGGATCTGGCACGCATTCGGCACTCAAATCAAAGCGTGGCGCGTGTGTTCCGAGGAGGACGGCAATGACTGACAGAGAATTGCAGCAGAACGTTCAGAACGCGCTTGCGTGGGAACCGAGCGTGGAGTCCAGCGACATCGGTGTCACCGCCGATGCGGGTGTTGTCACGCTGCGTGGCGACGTGGGCTCGTACGCGGAAAAGCACACGGCCGAACGCGTCGCCCTGCGGGTGTATGGTGTGAAGGCAGTTGCCAACGATCTCGTCGTGCGCCTGATGACCGGCCGCGAGCGCACCGACACCGAGGTTGCGCAAGCCGCGGTGTCGGCGATCAAGTGGGACACGGTTGTTCCGCCAGGCAGGGTCACGGTGACGGTCGCCAACGGGTGGGTGACGCTCAACGGCATGGTCGATTGGTACTACCAGAAAGCCGCGGCTGAGCGAGCGGTCCGGAACCTGACCGGCGTCAAGGGCGTCTCGAACGCCATCGTCCTCAAGGCGCCAGTCCAGACGCTCGACATCCAGGCCAAGATCGAGGCGGCCTTCAAGCGAAGCGCCGAGGTGGACGCGCGCAGAATCAACGTGACCGCGCATGATGGGCGGGTCACTCTGACCGGGAACGTGCGGTCGTGGGCCGAGCGGCAGGAGGCCGAACGGGTCGCCTGGGCCGCGCCCGGCGTGAGCGTCGTCGACGACCGGATCACGGTGGTGCCGTAGCGCTCATGCCGACTGCCACAAGGACCCGGCCCGACAGAGCGAGCATGCCGCGGCTGACCGCTGAGAATGTGCGGGCCTATCTGGAGTCGCGCATCGGCGGCCCCGTCAGCATTCTCGGCCTGTCGCTTCTCGGCGACACGGAGTCGGCCGACCTCAAGGGCTACGGCTACGGGACGCCAGTAAGGGTCGACTTCGTACACGCCGGAAGAAAGCAGGCGGCAGTCATTGAAACCGTCCGCCCAGGGGGCTTCGGTCACGAGCACATGGCGGATCGGGCACAGAGCCTCCTGTGGAGCCACACGGCGTCCAACAGCCTGCCGCTGCACGTCCGCAGCCTCGACGTCGGCGGATTCAGAGAGAGCGGGACTCTTGTCTCTCTGGGTGATGTCGAGGAGTTCTTCGTCCTGAACGAGTTTGCCGAGGGAGAGGGCTACTACCGCGATCTCGAGCGGCTCCGTGACGGCGGTGAGCTGCGGACGCTCGACATCGAGCGCGCCGACGCGCTCTGCGACTACCTGGTTCGCATCCACAGGGTTCCGGGACCCGACCCGTCCCTCTACGTCCGCCGGACCAGAGAACTGCTGGGCCACAACGAATGCATCATGGGCATCCTGGATGCCTACCCCCCGATCGACGGCGTGTCCCCACGGCTGCTGGAGGACATCGAGCACGCGTGCGTGCGCTGGCGCTGGCGTCTGAAACCACGGACCGGCCGCCTCCGGCAGATCCACGGCGACTTCCATCCGTGGAACATCCTGTTCACCGATGCCACCAGATTCGTGGCGTTGGACCGTTCGCGTGGCGAGTGGGGCGATCCGGCCGACGACGTGGCCTGCCTGACCATGAACTACGTATTCTTCTCGCTGCAGCGGGACGTGCGTCTCGGTGGCGGACTTGCCGCGTTGTTCGATCGCTTCTGGGATCGCTATGTCCGCGGCAGCGGGGATAGGGAGATCGGCGACGTCGTGGCGCCGTACCTGGCGTTTCGTGCGCTGGTCATGGCGTGCCCTGTCTGGTATCCCCACCTTGGACGCCGAGTCCGATCGGCGCTGCTGGCCCTGGTCGGCGCCGTGCTGAACGCCACGACGTTCGACCCGTCCAAGGTCAACGAGTACTGCGGGGTCGGCTGATCGTGGTCCAGTCTTTTGCCCTCTGGATCACCGGTCTCCCGGCGTCAGGCAAGTCGACGGTGAGTCGGGCGGTAGCCGACGCGTGCAGATCCCGCGGCATCGACATCGCGGTCCTCGAGTCGGACGCGTTGAGAGCCGTGCTCCTGCCACGAGCGTCGTATGGCGAGGACGACCGGGAGGCCTTCTATCGCGCCGTGGCATTCATTGGCGCGCTGCTCGTCGATCACGGTGTTCCGGTCATCTTCGACGCGACGGGGAACCTGCGGAAGTACAGGGGACAGGCGCGCGCCGTCATCAATCGTTTCGCCGAGGTCTACGTTGAATGTCCGGCCGAGATCTGCGCGGCCCGCGATCCGAAGGGACTCTACCGGGGCGCCCGGGCCGGGCTCGTCCAGGCACTCCCGGGCGTGCAGGCGCCGTACGAGCCGCCGGAGCAGCCGGATCTGATTGTTTCCGGTCTTGACGAGCCTGACGCTGCGGCCGGCCGGATCGTCCGCATGCTGGAAGATCGAGGGTGGATCGCTCGGCAGTCTGGGCTGTGGCCTGGCGCTCTCTTTGCACCATTCGAATAAGCGTCGGGATGGTGCCAGGGAGGGAAACATGGGCGAGGGAGAAGACGATGTCCGACGGCTCGAGGATCCCGAAGCGAGCTTGGAGCGAGCGTTCATCGACGAGTTCCTGAGGGCCAGGGGTTACGACTGGGCCGCGGTCCGCGCCCTGCCGGAAGCCCGGCGGAAGCATCTGCTCGAGGAGGCCTCCACGTATGCTGCGTCCAAGTTGACCGAGGTCGAAGCTCGAGCGCGCTACGTTCACCACCTGCACGGTGAGGAATGAATGGCTGCTGAGGGCAGAGGTGTGCGATGACAAACGACGTCAAGGTCACGTTTCGCGGCATGGACCCCAGTGCATGGATCGAGTCCGACGTGCGGCGGCGCGCGCGCAAGCTCGATCTGTACTGCCCCAACATCATGTCCTGTCGCGTCGTTGTCGACCGTCCGCATCGGCACCATGAGAGCGGCAACCGGTTCGGAGTGCGGATCGACCTGACCGTTCCCGGCGAAGAGATTGCCGTGACACGAGTCGGGAACGTCCACGGGTCGCAGAAAGATCTCGCGACGCGCGAGTGGGTGAAGCGACTGGACGTTGAAGCGGTGCGGAAGGATCTGCGCCTGGTGATACGCGAGGCGTTCGACATCGCCCGCCGCCGGCTGCAGGACGTCGTCCGGCGGCAGCGGCTGGACGTCAAGAGGCACGAGGGACCGCTCCAGGGCCGTGTGGTCGCCTGGAACGGGACGGCTCGCGCCGGCAGAATCGAAGCGGGTGACGGTCATGACGTGTACTTCCACGCGCACAGCGTGATCGGCGGCAGCGCGAAGCGGCTTCGCGTGGGCGCCCGGGTCACCTTCGTCGAGGAGCGCGGCGACAAGGGACCACAGGCCAGCACGGTGAAACTGGCCCGACCGCAGCGGCGTCGGTCTGCCTCAACGCCAACCCCACCGCCGGGCGCCGTCTCGGTCGGTGGGTTCGGCGCCTGACACGTGCCATGGATCTCTCGCTGCTCACACGCAAGTCCGATGTCGAATGGTGGATCGAGCCCCACGGCCAGATGCGTGTGCCTGGCATTCTGTACGGCGACGAGTCCCTGGTGCGCGACATGGACGCCAAGGTGTACGAGCAGGTCGTCAATGTCGCGACGCTCCGCGGCATCCGGCGCGCGTCGTATGCGATGCCGGATGCGCACTGGGGCTACGGCTTTCCGATCGGCGGCGTCGCCGCCTTCGATCCGGACGAAGGCGGCGTGATTTCGGCCGGCGGCGTGGGGTTCGACATCTCCTGCGGTGTGCGCCTGCTTCACACGGGTCTCATGCGTGGCGCGCTCGATGCGATCCAGCGCCCGCTGGCGCACGAGCTGTCGAGAGCCGTTCCAGCCGGCGTCGGCAGCGTCGGCCGGCTGACACTCGACGATGCGCAAATGGACGCGATGCTGCAAGGCGGCGCGCGGTGGGCAATCGACGAGGGGTATGGAACCCCTGCCGATCTCGAACGAATCGAAGAACGCGGCTGCATGCCTGGCGCCGATCCCTCGCGCGTGTCCAGGCACGCCAAGACCAGGCAGCGCGAGGAAATGGGCACGCTGGGATCAGGCAACCACTACCTGGAAGTCCAGCACGTGGCGCAGGTCTTCGATCCTGCCGCGGCGTCGGCGTTCGGGCTCGGCGAAGGCCGGCTGGTTGTCAGCATTCATTGCGGATCGCGGGGGCTCGGCCATCAGATTGGGACCGAATTCCTGAAGCGGATGGCGCTCGAAGCGCCCACGTACGGGATCGAGCTGCCGGACCGTGAGCTTGCGTGCGTCCCGGTTCGATCGCCCGTCGGCGAGCAGTACCTCGGTGCGATGCGAGCGGCCATCAACTGTGCGCTGGCCAATCGTCAGATCCTCACGCACCTGGTCAGGCAGGTGTTCAGCCGGATGGCGCCGCAGGCCGACCTGTCGCTGCTGTACGACGTGTCGCACAACACGTGCAAGCTCGAGCCATGTGCCCTCGACGGGCGCGTCAAGGACCTGTTCGTGCACCGCAAGGGAGCGACCAGGGCGTTTGGCCCGGGTCATCCGGACCTGCCCGCCTCGCTTCGGCCGGTGGGCCAGCCAGTGCTCGTCGGCGGAACGATGGGCACGGCGTCGTACGTGATGGTGGGCTGTGCCGACAGCGCCCGGCGGTCGTTCGGGTCCTCCTGTCACGGCGCGGGCCGCAGCATGAGCCGTCATCAGGCCACCAAATCCTGGCGCGGCCGGCAGGTGGTCGACGAGCTGCAGGCGCGAGGCATCATCGTCAAGAGCCCCTCGATGCGCGGGGTCGCGGAAGAAGCGCCAGGCGCCTACAAGGATGTCGCCGCCGTCGTCGACGCCGCCGAACGCGCCAGCCTGTCGCGCAAGGTGGCGCGCCTCGAGCCCCTGATCTGCATCAAGGGCTGACGAGGCGACAACTCGCGTCTATCGGATTCGTTTCACGGGAACGCCGGCATAGACCCCGCCTGGCTCGAGCCTCGTGTGCTTGGGCACGAGGCTCATCGCTCCGATCTGGGTCCCGGGGCCGGCTTCGACATCGATATCGACGACGCTGTGAAGCCCGATCGTCACGTTCCGATGCAGCCGGACCGTTCCGGTCCTGACGACGCCACCCTCGACCGTGTGGCCGGAGAGGTGGACTTCGGCGCCGATGACCACGTCGTCGCCGATATCGAGCAGGTTGTGATCGCTGATGAAGAGCGTGTTGATGTACACACGCCGTCCGATTCGTGCACCGTTCAGGCGGAGGTACGTCGTCCAGATGGGACTGCCGCAGAACAGCGTGCCGGCGAAGATGCGAACGATGCGGATGGCGGTCATGTAGCGCGCCCAGTTGAGGAGCGGCCACTTCATGTCGGCAATGCGCAGCTCGGCCGCTTGCGGCGTACGCGCTCCCGTCAGGCGGGTTGCCGCAGCGGATACGCCCATCAGGCAGAGGGCAAAGAGCACATAGGAGGGCATGAGCGCGCCGCCGAGCACCACGGCGCGGATGAGATCCGAGGACTCGGTCTGCTCGATCAGCCAGATCCAGGCCACGACAGCCGGGAGCGCCGACGCACCAAGGACCACGGCTTCGATCACTGCAATCAAGGCAATGGCGGAGCCGGCCCGTAACAGCGTTTCGGCTCGCCACGGAACGCCCTTCGCGCCTTGCTCGTTCATGCCGGGGGCCCGTCGGGCGAGTCCGGCCTGGCCCTGGCGGGGGTGCGACAGCAGTCGGGCAGCTCGGCTCGCAGGATGTCCAACACGCGTCGGGCCTTATCCAGGAACTCGGGCGTCGCCTCGACAACGAACCGGCGAGGATGGGCACGCCAGGCCTCGAAGATGCGTTGGTCGATGCCAGCCGCCTCCGCGGCTGTCTCCACGCGCAGCGGATTCTGCGTGTTGTACCAGGCGGCGACGGGGGGCACGCGCAGGTGAATCACGGCCTCGTAGCGGCCGATCTCGTGCTCGAGCGATGTGCCGACCTCGGGCCACATCTCGCCCGGTCCCGGCCAGTAGGCCATGCCGTCGATCGTGCCCCGATCGCAGACGACCACCGCCGCGGCGCCCGCGCTGGCGATCGCCTCGAGCGCGCGCTGCACGTGAAAGATCGCGCGCTGCGCGGAGCGGCGATGCTCGAGACCAGGGCCCCTGGGGAACCCGCCGCCGAAGACGATCCCGGCCGCCTCCTTGAGAACCTCGACGTGCTCGCAGAAATGCTGGCGCACGAGCTCGAGCACGGCCGTCTTGCCCGCGCCCGGCCCGCCGGTCAGCACGACGCGGTGGTGTTCGTGTGTGTGTGTGGCCCTGCAGTCGCACGCTCTCATCACGTCTCGCCGCGGCGCGAGAACGAGAGCCTACTGCAGCACGTGCATTCGCACAACAGGCGCCCCGCGGAGCGGGGCACGACCAACAGTGCCACTGGCCCTTAGCTTTCGCTCCAGCTCTGGAGCGTTCGGATGTAATTGGCGCGGGAGACACGCTCAGGATTGAGCCCGCGTGCGACGCTCACGCGTCCGCGAACCTCGGACAGGGTCATCATCGCCTTGGCGTCCATCCAGCGCACCAGGCCGTTCTGCATCACGCGGAAGTAGGCCGGACCGTGCCGCAGGATGGCCGACACCAGCTGCACGGCATCGGCACCGGCGAGCACCGCCTTCACGCCGTCGACCGGCATGGCGACGCCGCCGGTGATGGCCAGCGAGGCCTGGATGCGATCGTGAAGAATGGCCACCCACTGGAGACGCAGCCGCAGCTCGGCGCTCGTCGACAGCTCGAGGCGCGGAACGGCCGTCAGACCGGCGACGTCGATGTCAGCCTGATAGAAGCGGTTGAAGAGCACGAGGCCATCGGCCCCAGCGCTGGTCAGGCGGCGGCAGAAGTTGCCGAACGCCGTGAAGTAGGGCGACAGCTTGACCGCCAGCGGAATCGTCAGGCTCCGCTTCAAATCGACCACCAGGTCGCGCAGCTCCGTCTCGATCGCCAGGCTCGATGAGTCCGGATCGGCTGCGATGCGGTACATGTTCAGCTCGAGCGCATCGGCTCCAGCCGACGTCATCTGTCCGGCGAACTTCAGCCACGACTCAGACGTCGTGCCATTCAGCGAGGCGATGATCGGCACGCCAACCGATTCCTTGGCGCGCCGCAGGTGCTCGAGATACTCGTCGGGCCCGAACACGTAAGCCTCCGAGGAAGGAAAGCCCGCGAGCGTGTCGGCGAATTGGGGATCGAGCGGGTCCATATGGTGAATCGTGCCCGACCCCGCCATCGTGACCTGCTCCTCGAAGAGCGAGGGCAGCACGATGGCTGCAGCGCCGCCGTCCTCGACGCGCCTCACACCATCGAGAGTCCAGGCAAGAGGCGAGGCGCCCATCATGAACGGGTGGGCGAGCCGCAGACCGAGATACGTCGTCGAAAGGTCCATGCAGGCGCCTCCTTTTCAGACCCGGTGCAAGTCCACTGCCTTGCGTGCGGCCTCCCCTCTACCACGTCAGTTGAAAAAGCGTTACTCTGACATGCCGGAATTGCGGCACTGACGACCGCGCCTTTGTAGGACCTGGCTGTCGGATTCGTTGGCTGTTTGCTGTTTGCCTGCCTTTCGCGCGCGGCAGACCGGCGAGCAGCAGTTCAGTGCCGGCTCTGGTGCCTGTGAAGGAGGGTCGATGAGCCGTCTGTGGGTACTTGGACTTGCTGCTGTGTTGGTCCTGGCGTCGAATGGAACGGCGTTCGGCCAGGACCGGGCCAAGGGCGAACAAGTCTACGCAGCGCAGAAGTGTTCGATCTGCCACGCGATTGCGGGTAAGGGCAACTCGAAGGGGGCGCTCGACGACGTGGGAAGCCGGCTCTCGCCCGATGAGATCCGCCAGTGGATTGCCGACGCGAAGGGGATGACGGCCAAGACCAAGGCCACGCGCAAGCCGGAGATGCGGGTCTATTCGCTGCCCAAGGAAGAGGTCGACTCTCTCGTCGCGTACCTGTCGGCCCTCAAGAAGAAGTAGCGCGAACGCCTGCCGGGCGGCTACGTCCGGCGCGGCGGGTGTCCTTGCAAGACGGCAGGTAACAGCTGGTTACTGCCGGAAAGCCGGCGGTGTCCTCCAGCCGGCGCAGCGGCTCGACCAATCGCGCCGCTCAGAGCCAGGCCGAGAGGTGTGTCGTGAGTGTGAAGAGATCGGTGTGAAGAAGGGATAGTCGCCGCATGCGTCCAGTCTTCGCCGCCGCGCTTCAAAACCCGATCTCGAGGATCGGGGTTGCGCTGACAACCGCCACCGGGCTCTTGTTCGTCTTCCTCCTGACGATTCAGGTGCTCGGGTACCTCCAGAACCTCTATGCCGGCGTCGTGGTCTTCGTCCTGGTGCCGGCGCTGTTTGTCGTCGGCCTGCTGCTCATTCCCATCGGCTTGTGGATCGAGCGCCGACGAGCTGCCCGCGGCGTGGCTGCGCCAGCGTGGCCGCGGATCGATCTCAACGACCCGGCGATTCGCCGCGCGGTGTTCCTGTTGATGGCGGCGACGGCCGTCAACCTCGGGATCGTGTCCATGGCAAGCTATGGGGCTGTCGAATACACCGAGTCGGAGGCCTTCTGCGGGCAGGCCTGCCACTCGGTCATGGAGCCTGAATTCACGGCGCACCAGGCCGGGCCACACGGCCGCGTGCCCTGCGTGGCGTGCCATGTGGGTCCGGGCGCCGGGGGATTCCTGACCGCCAAGCTGAACGGCACGCGCCAGCTGGCGCTGGCGGTGCGTGGGACGCATGCGCGGCCGATTCCCACGCCGATCGAGGCCATTCCGAGCGTGGTCGGCTCCTGTGAGAACTGCCATCACCCCGATCGATTCGTCGGCGACGTCATCAAGGTCCTTTACGAACATGCCGACGACGAGGCCAATACACAGACGAAAACGACGCTGCGGATTCATGTGGGCGGACCGATTGGCGGGACCGGTTCGGGCGCCGGCATTCACTGGCATATGAACCGCGCGAACCATGTCGAGTACGTCGCGCTCGACGCCAGGCGCGAGCGGATCCCGTACGTGCGCGTCTCCGCCCCGGACGGAGGAGTCCGCGAGTATTTCGCCGAGGGCGTGAGACCGGCCGATATCGAAGGCCGACCTCGACGCCGCATGGATTGCCTGGACTGCCACAGCCGCCCGGCCCACCGGTTTGCCGCCTCGCCGGAGCGCGAGGTCGACGAGGCCATCGGGGCCGGGCAGATCAGCGCGGCGATTCCGTTCATTCGCCGCGAAGCGGTGCGCGCGCTGCGCGGGCAGTACGCCAACCGGGAGATCGCGTTTCAGGGCATCGACCGCTCGATCCGTGAGGCGGTGAACGTGCCATCGCCGAGCGAACCTGCGGCGGCTGAGTTGCGCAGGGCGATCGGCGTGACGCAGGCCATCTACGCGAGGAGCATCTTCCCTTCGATGAACGTCGGCTGGGGCACGTATGTGGATCAGATTGGCCACACGCTGGCGACGGGCTGCTTCCGCTGCCACGATGACGGCCACAAGACGAGCGAGGGGCTGGCGATTCGCCAGGAGTGCGAGCTGTGTCACGCGATCGAATGAAGCCGACTACGTGAGGTGTCTCGATGAGTGCAAACAGGTGGTTTGCGTGTCTGGCGGCGTTGCTGACCTTAGGCTTCATGACGGCATTCATCGCGGCCACCTCGACACATGTGGCCGCGGCCGCTCCGCGGGCAGGCGCCGGACGACCGGCCGCAGGGAAGCCGCCGGCCGCCCAGGGCCAGGCCGCCGCGCAGTACGCGGGCGAGGCCACGTGCTTGACCTGTCACGAAAGTCAGGCCTACAAGAGAACTGCGCACGGTCGTGCCTTCAACGAGCGCACGCCTGCCGCCCGGCAGGGCTGTGAGAGCTGCCACGGCCCCGGTCAGAAACACGCCGAGAGCGGCGACCCGGCGCTCATCAGGCGCTTCAGCACGCTTACGCCGTCGGAGGTAAGCGACACGTGCACGTCGTGCCACGACCGCGCCTCCCACGCCCTGTGGGAGGGCAGCCAGCACAATCAGCGCAACAACACCTGCACCACCTGCCACAGCGTGCATTCGGCAAAGGGCGAGCCGCAGCTCGGTGCGCGAAGTCAGGCGGCGCTCTGCGGCACCTGCCACCGCAACATCACGAGCAAGCAGCACCGCTTCAACCACATGCCGGTTCGGGAGGGCGCCATGACGTGCTCGTCGTGCCACAACGTGCACGGCAGCACGAACGTCAAGCTGCTGCGGGCGGGCACGACGGTCGACGAGAGCTGCACGAGCTGCCACGCGGACAAGCGCGGTCCGTACTTGTGGGAGCACGCACCCGTCAGCGAGAGTTGCGTCACCTGCCACGATCCGCACGGGTCGAACAACGACCGGATGCTCGTGAGCAAGCTGCCGTTTCTGTGCCAGCGGTGCCATGTCACCTCGCGCCATCCCCCGACGGTGTACGACGGCTACCTGCTGCGGAACTCGCAGAACGCCAACAAGATCTACGGGCGCGGGTGCACGAACTGCCATCAGCTGATCCATGGCTCGAACGCTCCGTCCGGCAAGGCCTTGCTGCGGTAACCGAGGAGGAGTGTGATGCGCAATGGATGCATGTGGATCGCCGCGGCGCTCCTGCTGATTCCTCGCCTTGGAATGGCGCAGGCGCCACAGCCTTCAGGGCAGGCGGCGGTGCCGACGGGAGGGCTCCGCGGCACGGTGGATATCGGCGGGCTCGTGACCAGCACGGACGGAGACGAGGCCCGCTTCGAGCGGTATCGTGACACCCGCGATGGCGTGTACTCGAGTTTCAGTCTCAACCGCGAGACGGGCTCCTACCTGTTCGATGCGACCGCCAGCCACGTCGGGTATCGCGACCAGCGCTACACCGTCACCTTCCTGAGCCGACGAGTGAATCTCGGCTTCAACTGGACCTCGCTCCCCCTCAACTTCAGCTACCTGGCGCGGACGCCGTTTGTCACGAGCGGCGGCACGCTGACGCTCGATGACAGCGCACAGCGCGCCGTGCAAGGTCCGACCAACGCCGCCGCCGACGGCACGGCCGTGGGAGTGCCGTGTGCGCCCGGGGCGCCGCCGGCCTCGTGCAGCACTCCGGCGCTGGCGGCGCAGGCCCTGGCCAACCGGTCGATCTACAACAGCCTGGCGAATCCCTTCGATCTGCGGCACACCCGCGACACGGCAGCCTTGTCCCTGAACTACGCGGCCACGCGGGCCATCGACGTCGACGCGCGGTTTACCTCGTCGCTCAGGGACGGACAGCAGCCCTGGTCGGCGTCCTTCTCGTTCAACGACGCGGTCGAGCTGCCGCTGCCGCTCGACCAGCGGACCGACGACCTCTCGATCGGCGCGTCGTGGACGAACCCCAAGGCGATGTTCCGCCTGGGCTGGGACCGGTCCTGGTTCACCAACCACATTCAGAGCCTCGTCTGGGACAACCCGATTCGGGTGACCGACTTCAACAACGGGTTGCTGCCGCCTGCCGGTCCGTACGATCCGAGCGGCTACAGCAACGGCAACGGCGCGGCGCAGGGGCGACAGTCGACGGCGCCCAACAACACGATGAACGTCGTCAGCGCGACGGGTCTCTACAAGCTGCCCGGCCGGACGACGCTGAACGGCACCGCGCAGCTCACGTCCCAGAATCAGGACGACGCGCTGATCCCGTGGACGATCAATTCAGTTGTCAACTCGCCGCAGGTGCTCGCGGCGTTTCCGCACCTGGCGACGCTGCCGCGCGCCACGGCGCAGGCCGAGGCGAAGGGTGTCAACGCGCTCATCAACCTGAATTCGCGGCCGTTTCGTCGGGTGAGCTTTGCCGTACGGTACCGCTACAACGACCGCGACGTCCGGACGCCCGTCTTCGATGCGACCGAATATGTGCGCTTCGACGCCGTTCCCGAAGAGATAGAGGAGGGGTTCTCGCCGCAGTTCGACATCTCGTGTCAGATATTCGATGCCAACGTGTCGGTGACGCCCTCGCGGTGGGGCACCTTGCGCGTCGGCTACGGCCACGAGGCCGTCGAGCGCCACGGCCGCGGCTTCAGCGACGTCGGCGAGCACATCTTCCGCGTCTCGTTCGATACCTTCTCGAGCCGGTACGTCACCGTCCGCGCCGGCTTCGACGTCGGCCGGCGCCGGGGCGAGGGCTTCGTCGAGACCGGCGTGGACTACGAAGAAGGACCGGGCGGTACGCAGCCGACGCTGCGCTACTACGACGAAGCGGACCGCGATCGGTCGCGCGGATCGCTGGTGGTGACCGCGATGCCGCGCGACGGCGTCGACGTCTACGTTCAGTTCGCCGGCGGCCGCGATCGATACCAGGCCGATACGTCGGTTCCGGTGAGCCGGCCGGGCGAGCTGTTCGGGCTGCACGAATCCGACGTGACGAGCTGGAACACGGGCGTCAACATTCAGCCGGTGGACAAGGTCGCCTTGGGCGCAAGCTACGGTCGCGACCGGTACAGCTCGCTGCAGCGATCGCGCAACGCGAACCCGCCGCCGGACCCGAGCTGGACGGACTCGAGGCGCGACTGGACGCTCGACAACGACGACACGGTCAACAACGTCGGCATCTACCTGGATCTGCTGCGTGCCGTCCGCCGCACGGACATCCGGGTCGCGTACGACTACAGCGACTCGGACAACAGCTTCGTGCACGGCGGCCCTCGGATCGCCGCGCTCACCTCGCTCAATCAGTTCATCCCGCTGCCAGTCGTGGAGAACAGTTGGCACCGGGTGACCGCCGACGTCCAGTATTTCTTGACGTCTCGCGCCGGCATCGGGGTCGGCTACTACTTCGAGAAGCTCGGTATCGTGGACTTCAACACGATCGACACCGATGGCCCGGTCGGCTTCACACCCGCCACTGGCGAGCCGCGCATCGACTGGCTCGGCGGGCTGGTGACGGGCTACGGTAACCGGCCCTACACCGGGCACACGGCGTACCTGCGCGTGCTGTATCGGTTCTGAGGCTAGACGGACGGTCGTGTTTCAAGCACGACCGTCAATTCCATCCGTTCACGGTCGCGCAGGATCTTCAGCCGAAAGTTCTCGGCCTCGATCTGCGGCCGAAGGATCAGGCTCGCGGGATCGGCACCTGCCTTGCACAACTCTCGATCCGTCTGGTACCGCTGACGGGTGTCCAGCGCGGGTGTCCTGAACAACGCCCGCGCCGATCTCGCGGCAGGCGGCCCATCCCCGGGCGGCTTCCCAGGTCGTCGGTGGCGGCTGCCGAGTCGCCCGACGAGCGGGCCTCCCTCCGCACCGCTCGTCGGGCCTCTGCTGATCGGTCGGCGTCCAACGCCGTCCGGTCACTGGGACTGTGCCCATGATCGAGGAACGCACGCACCATGCGACGGTTCGTCTCGTGCACGGATTCGAGTTCGTGGCCGAGTTCAGCGACCCTCCCGGCGCATCGCCGCTCGTGTTCGACGAGCCGGCGCCGCTCGGCACCAGCCGCGCACCCAACGCCGCGGCCGTTCTCGGCGCTGCCATCGGCAACTGCCTCGCTGCCAGCCTGACGTTCTGCCTGCGCCGGGCTCGCCTCGACGTGCAGGGCATGACCGCCGAGGTGACGACGCATGTGGAAAGAAACGAGAAGGGCCGCTACCGCGTCAGCGGCATCGACGTGGATCTGTCGCCGGTCGTTGGGACGGACCCCTCGGCGCTTGTGCGCTGTGAGGAGCTGTTCGAGGACTTCTGTGTGGTCAGTGCCAGTGTGAGGCACGCCATTCCCATCCGCGTGTCATTGAAGAGCGACAAGCACGAGCCGGTGCCTAGTGTGTAAAGTCGCCCATGGCCGGATCCCGCCAAATCGGCAGCGTCAGCCGCCCTTAAGCCACTGGCTTCAGTAACTACCTGTCGCGCAACGAGTAGCTGCGCTCCCGAACGCCGCTCCAATGGCCCGGCATTTGCTCTCTTCAGGATGGATTGCCGGATTGCCGGTCCGGCGCCTCCAGCCAGCAGGCAGTTCCA